>JANQKO010000473.1 GCA_028281075.1 Alphaproteobacteria bacterium
AGACGCTGTTTCCGGTGCTGAAGGCCGAACTCGGCGTCGGCTACGCGGCGCTGGGCCTGCTGGTCACGGCCTTCGCCGTGGTCTCGGGCGTCACCCAGATTCCGGTCGGCTTTCTGGTCGACCGGTTCGGCGCCCGGCCGATCCTGATCGCCGGCCTGGTTCTCGAGTCGGCCGCCATCATCGGCATGGGCCTGACCGGCTCGTACCATGCGCTGCTGGCGTTCGCCGCCGTCGCCGGCCTCGCCAACAGCGTCTATCACCCGGCCGACTATGCCATCATCTCGGCCAATGTCGGCGAACGCCGAATCGGCCGGGCCTTCAGCCTGCACACGTTCTGCGGCTATGCCGGTAACGCCGCCGCGCCGCTGACGATCCTGGCCGCGCATCAGCTCTGGGGCTGGCAGAACGCCCTGATCGCGGCCGGCTGCGTCGGCCTGGTCGTGGCGCTGGCGATGCTGCTGAACGCCGACGCGCTCGACAGCGGCAACGGCCGCCGCCCGGCCGGCGCCGAATCGGCCCCGGCGGCGACCGCGCCGAACGGCGCCCGCCTGCTGCTGTCGACGCCGGTCCTGATGTGCTTCCTGTTCTTCGTCATGCTGGCGATGTCGTCGAGCGGCCTGAGCAATTTCGGCATCGCCGCCTTCGTCGCCGTGTTCGAGATGCCGCTGACCGACGCCAGCGCGGCGCTGACGGCGTTCCTGGTCGGCGGTGCCCTGGGTATTCTGCTGGGCGGCATCATCGCCGACCGCACGACCCGGCACGGGCACGTCGCCATGGCCGGCTTCGGCGCCACCGCCTGCCTGATCCTGCTCGTCGGCAACGTGGCCATGCCGACCCTGATCCTGATCGGCGTGCTGGCCGTGGCCGGCATCCTGCACGGCATGATCATGCCGTCGCGCGACATGCTGGTGCGGGCCGTCACCCCGCCCGGCTCCATGGGCAAGGTGTTCGGCTTCGTCTCCACGGGCCTGAATGTCGGGTCGGCGATCACGCCGGCGATCTTCGGCTGGATCATGGATCGCGGCGACCCGCAGGTCGTGTTCTGGCTGTCGGCGCTGTTCATGATCGGCGCGCTGGCCACCGTCCTCGGCACCAAGGCCGTACGGTAGCGACAAATCTACCTGGATTTGGGAAAATCACCGACACGCCATCGTCAGGGTTGAGATTCATTAGGAACAACTTTAGAAATTCGTGTGACGTAATTGATGCGTCGTGCGATCTGCGATGTCGTGGATCGTGTATTTGGGGGTCAATGGAAGTGAGCAGCTTAGATCGCATGCTCGGCTTACTGTCTCTGTTCGACGACAAGCGTCCCGTGTGGACCGTCGAACAGGCCGTCGAGTCGACGAACTATTCACGCAGCACCGTCTATCGCTACTTCAAGAGCCTGTGCGGCATTGGCTTGCTGGATCCGATATCGGGCGGCGGTTACGCGCTTGGGCCGGGCATCATCGCGCTCGACCGGCGCGTGCGCATGCAGGACCCGCTGCTGTCGCTGGCGCAGCCGATCGCGGCTGGCCTGATGCGGCAGAGCGGCGAGAGCGTGCTGCTGTACCGCACCTATGGCGACCGCTCCATCTGCCTGGACCACGAGCAGGCACCGCACGACCGGTCGGAGGCGTCGCGCCGGGGCATGACGGCGCCGATCTATCTCGGCGCCAGCGGAAAAGTGATGCTGTCGCGCACCCCGACGCGCCGCCTGCGCACGCTGCACCGGCGGAACCAGAAGGAGCTGGCGGAACTCGGCCTCGGTCAGGACTGGAGCGAATTCCGCAGCCGCCTGCTGTCCATCCGGCGCGCCGGCCATTTCGTCAGCCATGGCGAACTGCGGCAGGGGCGGGTCTGCGTCGCGGTGCCGATCAGCGATGCCCAGCAGCGCGTGGTCGCCAGCCTGACACTCTGCATGCCGGCCGAGCGGTATCGCGAGGAGCGGCTGTCGACGTATCTGGCCTCGCTGCAGGGCACGGCCGACAAGATCGTCGGCGGCCTGGATCGGCAGATGTCCGGGATCGGATTGTCGAAGTCGGCCTGACGGCGCCCGGCGCCGAATCGATCGCGCCACCGACGCCATGCCGCCCTCGCCGGCGGCATGGACGGGGTGCTATCGGCCCCGCGCCGGCCCGGCGTCGGCGCCGACGGCGTCCGTGACCGAGGCATAGCCGTCCGCCCGCACGCGCGCGGCGAGCTCGCGCTTGATCCGGCGGACCAGCCCCGGTCCCTGATAGATCAGCGCCGTGTAAAGCTGCACCAGCGTGGCGCCGGCGCGGATCTTGCGGTAGGCGGCGGCGCCGGAATCGACGCCGCCGACGCCGATCAGCGGCAATCGGCCGGCGCTGGCCCGATAGAGCTTGGCCAGCACGTCGGTCGACAGGTCGAACAGCGGCGCCCCGCTCAAGCCCCCCTGCTCGTCGCGCCGGCTGTCGTGCAGGCCGTCGCGCAGCCCCACGGTGGTGTTGCCGACGATCGCGCCGTCGACGCCGACGTCGAGCGCGACCTCGGAGATCTCGGCGATCTCGGCCTCGCCGACATCGGGCGCGATCTTGACGAAGACCGGCGTCACCCGCGGCGCGTTCCGGCCATGCCGGTCCCGCGCCGCGAGCACGGCCGTCAGCAGCCGCCGCAGCCGGTCCCCGGCCTGCAAATCGCGCAGTCCGGGCGTGTTCGGGCTCGAGACGTTGACCGTGAAATAGTCGACCAGGCCATGCATGGCGGCGATACCCGAGACATAGTCGGCGACGGGATCCTCGCTGTCGCGGTTGGCGCCCAGATTGGCCCCGACGACGCCGGTGCCGGTGCGCCGGCGCAGGCGCTCGGCCGCGGCCACCAGGCCATGGTTGTTGAAGCCCAGACGGTTGATGACGGCGCGGTCGCGCGCCAGCCGGAAGATCCGCGGCCGCGGATTGCCCGATTGCGGCCGCGGCGTGACCGAGCCGACCTCGACGAAGCCGAAACCGAGCGCCAGCATGCGGTCGGGCACCTCGGCGTCCTTGTCGAAGCCGGCGGCGAGGCCGATCGGATTGGGCAGGTACATGTCGAACAGGCGCGTCGCCAGGCAGGCGTCGTCCGCCGCCCTGTCCCGCGGCGCCAGGCCCAGCGAGAGGGCGCCGACGGTCAGGCGGTGCGCGGTTTCGGGCTCGAGCAGATGCAGCAGCGGCAGCGCCGCGCGCAGGAAATCAGGCATCGGGGGAACCGCGATGCGACGGTCCGGTGTTTTCGCTTCCCTCTGCTTTTGTTCTCAACGCGTCACAGATATCGCACCGGACATCCCTGAATTTTCCTAGTATTTCTTATTATTCCAAGCGGCGGCGGTCTTATATAAGGTGACGTGATGCTGACGCACAAGAGCATCTGGGCGGCGATCGATGCTCTCGCCACCGAGCATGATCTGTCCGTCTCCGGGCTCGCGAAAAAGGCCGGCCTCGATCCGACCACCTTCAACAAGAGCAAGCGGGTCTCGCGCGAGGGCAAGCCACGCTGGCCCAGCACCGAGAGCGTCGCCAAGATCCTCGACGCGACCGGCAGCACGCTCCCCGACCTCGTCACCCACATCGCCCGCACCGGCGACGGCATGCGCTTCTCGGGCCGGCGCATCCCGCTGATCGCCATGCGCCAGGCCGGCACGTCCGCCAGCTTCGACGACCATGGCCATCCGGTATCGGGCTGGGAGGACGAGATGGACTTCCCCGATATCTCCGACCCGCATGCCTTCGCCATGGAGATCACCGGCGACAGCATGTATCCGGTGCTGCGCGAGGGCGATTACGTCATCGTCTCGCCGCAGGCCGACCCGCGCCGGGGCGACCGGATCGTGGTCAAGTCCCGGCACGGCGACGTGATGGCGAAAGAGCTGGTGCGGCGGACGGCCAACCGCATCGAGCTGCGCTCGATCAATCCCGGCTATCCGGACTTCACGCTGGAAGCCGACGAGGTCGCCTGGATGTCCCGCATCGTCTGGATCGGCCAGCAGGGATAGCGCCGGATCACCGGGCACGCCCCGAATCTCGCCGGGCTGGCGGTCCGGCAGGCCGCACGCTATGTTGCCGGCGACGATGACACGCATCGCGCGTGAAGACGGAGACCGGCCTATGGACAGTATCTGTTACGTGGATGGTGAGTGGATCGAGGGCAACCCGAAGCTGACGGGCCCGATGAACCAGGCGTTCTGGCTCGGCACCACGGTGTTCGACGGCGCCCGGGCCTTCGACGGCTGCGCGCCCGACGTCGACCTTCATTGCGAGCGTCTGATCAATTCGACCCGCAGCCTGATGATGGAGCCGACCATGACGGCGGCGGAAATCACCGAGCTGTGCCTGGAGGGCGCGCGCAAGTTCGAGACCGGCACCGAGCTCTATATCCGGCCGATGTACTATGCGTCCGGCGGCTTCCTGCTGCCCGACCCCGAGACCACGACCTTCGTGCTGGCCGTCTACAAGTCGCCGATGCCCGATTTCTCCGGCATGGGCGTGTGCCTGTCGACGCGGCGACGGCCGGCCCGCGAGATGGCGCCGACCGACGCCAAGGCCACCTGCCTCTATCCGAACACGGCCCGGGCGCTGAAGGAGGCGCAGGACCGCGGTTTCGACAACGCCGTGATCCTGGACGCCAACGGCAACGTGGCCGAGTTCGCGACCTCGAACCTGTGGATCGTCAAGGACGGCATCGCCAAGACGCCAGCCGTGAACGGCACCTTCCTGAACGGCGTCACCCGCCAGCGCACGATTCAGCTTCTGCGCGACGACGGCGTCGAGGTGCAGGAGGCCACCATCACCTTCGCCGACGTGATGGACGCCGACGAGGTGTTCAGCACCGGCAACTACGGCAAGGTGACGCCGGTGGTGCGCGTCGAGGACCGCGACCTGCAGCGCGGCCCCGTCACCAACCAGGCCCGCGACCTCTACTGGGACTATTCCAAGACCACGTCGGCGCTGTAGCCTTCGGCGCCGGTTTGTCGGCGTCCGACGATCGGTGATACCCTCGCCCCGATCCGCGGGGACCCCGGTTCGGCTGTGTCCACCGGGTCCCGGCCAGACCGGGGGAGGCGCATGAACCAGGAGTCGCGACCCGCATCGGCGCCGACGCGCGCCGAATATGCCGCCGACATGGCCGGCTACCTGCGCGCGGGCGAGCGGCGGGCCGGCGAGATCGGCAACCGCGGCCCCGCCCGTTTCGACGGCGACGGCAGGCTGCATCCCGACATCCTGGCGGCCTATTGGCGGCACGGCTTTTATGTGTTCGAAGGCGTGATCGGCGCGGACGAGATCACCGAGCTGCGCGCGGACGCCAACGAGATGATCGAGCGGGCACCGGTGCGTCCGGGCGCCGCGGTCGACGCCAGGGGCCGCCCGGCGCTCGGCCGCGACTATGCCCGCGAGCCCCATACCTTCATCAAGCCGTTGTCCGACCCCTGGGGCGGGACCGACAAGCTGAACGGCCGGCATCCGAGCCGGATGACCCAGCCGACGCCGGACGCGGACGCGCCCGAGGACGTGGTCCATCTGATGTACGGCATGTGCCAGGCCATGCCGGCGGGCCTGCGCGTCTACGGCCACCCGGCGCTGCTGGCCATGGCCGAGGCGGTCAACGGCGCCGACTTCGTGCCGTACAACGACGCCATCTTCGTCAAGCAACCGGGCCTCGGCGGCTCCGTCGCCTGGCACCAGGACGGCGTGACGCATTGGGACTCGCCCGACTGGGACGAGGGCATTCACGGCTTCAACTTCCAGGTCCAGCTCTACCCGACCACGGCCGCGAACTGCCTCTGGGTGATGCCGGGCACGCACAAGCTCGGCCGCGTCGACATCAAGCGGCGGGTCGCCGAGAACGGCGGCAGCGACCGCCTGCCGGGCGCCGTGCCGCTGATCTGCGCGCCCGGCGACGTCACCATGGTCAACCGGCAGATGCTGCACGGCTCGTTCGCCAATACCTCGGCCGATATCCGGATCTCGCTCACCTTCGGCTTCCACCGCCGGGCCTCGGTGCTGGGCCAGCGCGGCAGCCTCAGCATGAGCGCCGACCAGGTCTACGATGAACAACGGATCTTCGAACGCGCGTGCGTGATCGCCGTCGCCATCGACGCCCGCCGCCGGCACTTCCCCGACGAGACGCCCTTCCGCTATCAGCCGTTCGCCGGCCTGGAAGCCGAGTTCGCCTTCAACGACGACACCTTCGAGCGGGTGATCCGCGACTACAACACCAAGGATCTGGCGATCTAGCAGGCGGCTCAATAGGCCGAGACGACGGCGCAAACATGCTTCGAGACGACGCTTCGCGTCTCCTCAGAGCGTGTGAATGAATTACTCACGACCCAAAATGAAGCCGTCATGCTGGCGCAGGCCAGCATCCAGCGGCATCGCAACCTGTTGAAAAACAA
>JANQKO010000558.1 GCA_028281075.1 Alphaproteobacteria bacterium
CCGGCCTGCAGGAAGTCGAAGTCGCAGCCCTTGTTGGCCTGCGTCACGTGGGCCGAGAACATGGCGCCGGAGCCGCGACCGGAGCGCGGCGGCGGGGCCGTCCAGGCGGCGCGGCGGGCGGCGAGCTCGGTGTCGTCGACCAGCAGGTTGAGCTTGCGGCCGGCGACGTCGAGCTCGATCGGGTCGCCGTCGCGGACCAGCGCCAGCGGGCCGCCGACGAAGGATTCCGGCGCCACGTGCAGGACACAAGTGCCGTAGCTGGTGCCGCTCATGCGCGCGTCCGAGATCCGCACCATGTCGCGCACACCCTGCTTCAAGAGCTTCTTCGGGATCGGCAGCATGCCCCATTCCGGCATGCCCGGCCCGCCCAGCGGGCCGCAATTCTGCAGCACCAGCACCGAGTCCGGCGTCACCTCCAGGTCCTCGGCGTCGAGCCGCGCGTCCATGTCGTTGTAGTCGCGGAACACGACCGCCGGCCCGGTATGCTTCAGCAAATCGCCGCTGGCCGCGCTCGGCTTGATGACGCAGCCGTCCGGCGCCAGGTTGCCGGTCAGGATCGCCAGGCTCTCGACCTCGCTCACCGGATTGTCGCGCGGCCGGATCACGTCGTCGTCGAAGACCTCGGCCCCGGCGACGTTCTCGGCGATCGTGCGGCCGTTCACGGTCGGCGCATCACCCTCGATCACGCCGCCCAGCCGCCGCATCAGCGCCCGGATGCCGCCGGCATAATAGAAGTCCTCCATCAGGAACTTGCCGGCCGGGCGCACGTTGGCCAGCAGCGGCACCTCGCGCGCGACCGCGTCGAGGTCGGCGAGCGCCAGCGTCCGGCCCGCCCGCGCGGCCATGGCGATGAGATGAATGACCGCGTTGGTCGAGCCGCCCATGGCCATGACCATGCGGGTCGCGTTGCGGAACGCCTGCTGGGTCAGGATGTCGGACGGCTTCAGGTCTTCCCAGACCATGTCGACGATGCGCCGGCCGCTGGCCGTGGCCAGGCGCGCATGGCTGGAATCGGCCGCCGGCACCGAGCTGCCGCCCGGCAAGGTCAGGCCCAGCGCCTCGGCCGCCCCGGTCATGGTCGCCGCCGTGCCCATGGTCATGCAGATCCCCGGCGAGCGGGCGATGCCGTCCTCGAAGGCGTTCCAGGTCTCGTCCGTGATGGTGCCGGCGCGGCGTTCGGCCCAGTATTTCCAGACGTCGCTGCCGCTGCCCAGCGTGACGCCTTGCGAATAGCCGCGCAGCATCGGCCCGGCCGGCAGGAAGATCGCCGGGATGTCCATGCTGGCCACCGCCATCAGCAGCGCCGGCGTGGTCTTGTCGCAGCCGCCCATCAGCACCGCCCCGTCGACCGGGTGCGCGCGCAACAGCTCCTCGACCTCCATCGACAGCAGGTTGCGGTAGAGCATGGTCGTCGGCTTCACGAAGTTCTCGCCCAGCGACATGGTCGGCAGCTCGACCGGAAAGCCGCCGGCCTGCCAGACGCCGCGCTTCACCTCCTCGGCCCGCTGCCGGAAATGCATGTGGCAGGGGTTGAGGTCGCTCCAGGTGTTGATGATCGCGATCACCGGCTTGCCGGCGAAGTCCTCGGCCGCGAAGCCCATCTGCTTGGTGCGCGAGCGGTGGCCGAAGGCGCGGATATCGTCGACGCCGTACCAGCGGTGGCTGCGCAGCTCGTCGGGCCGTTTGCGGCCGCTCATGACTTCAGCAGCCGCGCCAGGTCGCCGGCGAATTCGTCGGCCGCGAACGGTCCGCCCATGAACAGGTCGGCGAGATCGCCTTCCGGCGCCGCCGCCTCGCGGTCCATGGCCGCCCGCCGGTGCGCCTCGGCGACGCCGTCCGGCTTGTAGCCGAGGCGATAGGCCGCGGCGTTGTCCCACCAGTTCGACGCGTTGTCCGACGCGCCATAGACGATCTCGTAATGCAGGTCCGGATGCTCGAGGCCGATGCGCGCGAGCTGCGCCAGGTCGTCGTACCTGATCCAGATGCTCAGGCGCCGCTTGTTGGCCGGCGCGTCCGCCGCGTTGCCGATGCGGATGCACATGACGCGCAGGCCGTACTTGTCGGCATAGAGCGCGCCGACGGCCTCGCCGAAGGCCTTCGACAGGCCATAGCGGCTGTCGGGCCGCACGTGATGATCGGGACCGATCCGGCGGTTGCGCGGATAGCAGCCGATGGCATGGTTCGAGCTGGCGAAGACGACGCGCTTCACGCCCTGCCGCCGCGCCGCCTCGAAGACGTTGTACACGCCGACGATGTTGTTCGGCAGGATGTTCTCCCAACTGTCCTCCAGCGGGATGCCGCCGAGGTGAATGACGCCGTCGACGTCCCGCATCATCCGCTCGACGGCGGCGAGATCGCGGATGTCTGTCCGGTCCACCTCCTCGCCGTCGCCCGCCGGCCCCAGATCGGCGATGTCCGACAGCCGCAGCACGGGATAGACACCGCGCAGCAGTTCCCGAAACCGGCCGCCGATGTCGCCGGCCGCGCCGGTGATCAATACCCGATGCATGTCGCTACCCCTCCCGACCGCTCAATCCTGGCTCGCGCGTTCGTCTAGCACGAAAACGGGCACCCGTGTCACGCCGTCGCGCGGCCGGCCCCGCCATCGCCCATGCGCGGCACCACCTCGGTCGCCAGCAGCGCCATCGACCGCCGCCACAGGTCGGCGTCGTCCCAGTCGTGGCCGGTCATCAGCAGGGTGCCGAAATCGCCGACCGCCGCGCGGAACGCCGTCAGCTTGTCCAGCACCGTCTCCGGCGTGCCGGCGATGACCATCTCGGCGATCGCGCCCTCGACGGTAACGGCCTCGTCCGGCATCTCGGGATCGGTCTTGAACAGCGCCAGCGCGCCGCCCGCCTTCAACAGCGTCAGCAGGTAGGTGAAGTAGAAATGGAACACGCCATCGGGGTCGTTCACGTAGTCCTCGGCCCGGGCGTCGCTGTCGGTCACCAGGATGCTGCGCGCGACGCGCCAGATCGACGGATCGGCCGGGCGCCCGGCCCGCGCGCAGGTCTCGGCATAGACCTGCCAGTGGCTGGCGACGTTGCCGGCCGGGATGAAGTTGGCCGAGATCGGGATCCAGCCGCGCTCGGCCGCCCGCCTGGCGCTGCTGGAGAACGGGCTCATGATCGAGGCCGCGATCGGCGGATGCGGCTTCTGGTAGGGCTTGGCCATGCGCCCGACGCCGAGCGCCGGCCAGACCGCGTCCTTCAGGGTGATGTCCCAGTAGTCGCCCTTGATCTCATACGGCGGGTCCTGGCCCCAGATCTTCAGGATCATGTCGATGGACTCGGCCATCATCTTCGGCCGCTCGGCCGCGTCCGTGCGCTTGAACAGCTCGAAGTCGCTCGGCAGGCCGCCCGGGCCGATGCCGAACATCAGCCGACCCTCGCTCAACTGGTCGAACATGGCGGCGAGGCCGGCGACGATCGCCGGGTGCTGCTGCGGCAGGTTGATGACGCCGGTGCCCAGCCGGATGTTCCGGGTGCGCTCGATCACCGAGGCCAGGAACACGAAGGGCGAGGTGATGCCCTCGGGCGCGGTGCTGAAATGCTCGCCGATCCAGGCCTCGGCGAAGCCCAGCTCGTCGCCGAGAATGACCGCCTCCTGGTCCTCCTTCAGGACGGTCAGGTAATCCCGGTCGGGATGGTGGAGCGGCATACTGAACAGGCCGAGCTGCATGGTCGTTCCTCCCCTTGGTCGGCGCGCGGCGGCTGCCGTCCGGCTTCAATCGGGTCCGGATCGGCGTTACACTGACGACAACAACCAACAACAAGTTGAGCAATTATCCGCGCCACGTTCAACGGGAGGATACAGCGATGGGCCGCACGCTCTTCACCAATGTCAGCATACTCGACGGCAGCGGCGCCGACCCCTACGCGGGCGAGGTGCTGGTCGACGGCAACCGCATCCAGAAGATCGCCAGGACCGGCGACGGCCTGCCGCGCGACGGCGGCGAGGTCGTCGACGGCGGCGGCGCGACCCTGATGCCGGGGCTGGTGGAATCGCACTCGCACCTGTCGTTCGCCAACACGTCGGACCTGGAATCGCTCGGCGCCATCCCGGTCGAGGAGCACACGCTGCTGACCATGAAGCACGCCCGGCTAATGCTGGACCAGGGCTTCACGAGCTGCAACAGCGCCGCGGCGGCGAAGCCGCGGCTGGACGTGGTGATCCGCAACGCCATCGACGCCGGCGACATTCCGGGCCCGCGCACCCTGGCCGCGACGCCCGAGCTGACGGTCTCCGGCGGTCTCGGCGACGTGCGGCTCTGGCACATGCACCGCGACACCTTCGCGCTGGTCTGCGACGGGCCGGACGAGTTTCGCCGCACCGCGCGCGAGATGGTGCGCGAGGGCGTCGACACGCTGAAGATCAACCCGTCGGGCGACGAGTTCGTGCCGGTGGCGCGCGCGCACCAGACAGTGATGAACGAGGCCGAGATCGCCGCCGTCTGCGAAGTCGGGCACGGCCGCGACAAGCGCATCGCCGGCCATTGCCGCAGCGCCGAGTCGGTAAAGCTGTGCCTGAAGCACGGCGCGCAGATCATCTATCACGCGACCATGTGCAAGTCG
>JANQKO010000634.1 GCA_028281075.1 Alphaproteobacteria bacterium
GGCCGCGATCAGGCGCAGCAGCGTCGACTTGCCGGCGCCGTTGCGGCCGACCACGCCGATCCGGTGGCCGGGCGGGATATGCACCGTCGCGCCGTCGAAGATCTCGCGCCCGGCGACGCGGTAGGTCATGTCGTTGATATGCAGCATGGGAAGCGGGACGGCCAAGCCACTCTGAAACGGTCTCTTAGCACGGTTGCGGCCACACGGCGAAGCCGATATAACCCGCGCCGTTCCCCCACACGGACCGTCGAGGAATGCAGCGAGCCATGGCCCTTGAGCGCACCTTTTCCATCATCAAGCCGGACGCGACCCGGCGCAATCTGACCGGCGCCATCATCCAGCGGCTGGAAGCGGCCGGCCTGCGGGTGGTCGCCTCGAAACGCATCCACATGACCCGCGCGCAGGCCGAGGGCTTCTATGCCGTCCACAAGGCGCGGCCGTTCTTCGACTCGCTGTGCAGCTTCATGTGCTCGGGCCCGGTGGTGGTCCAGGTGCTGGAAGGCGAGAACGCGATCCAGGCCAACCGCGACGTGATGGGCGCGACCAATCCGGCCGAGGCGGCCGACGGGACGATCCGCAAGGACTTCGCCGAGTCGATCGAGGCGAACTCGGCGCACGGCTCGGACTCGCCCGAGAACGCCGCGATCGAGATCGCCTACTTCTTCAGCCAGACCGAAATCGTCGGCTAGATCCCGGACGGACTGATCAGGACGTCCGGCGGCGGGGCGGCGCCGTCGATCCGCGCGCGGTCGTCGACGACCCGGACCCGGCCCTCGGCCATCAGGCGCAGGGCCTGCGGATAGATCCGGTGCTCGGCCGTCAGCACCCGCGCGGCCAGCGTGTCGGCGGTGTCGTCGGCGGCCACCGGCACGGCGGCCTGGACCAGGATCGGGCCGGCGTCCATTTCCGGCCGCACGATATGCACCGTGCAGCCGCTGACGCGGACGCCGCCGTCGATCGCCTGCTGGTGCGCGCGCAGGCCGCGGAAGGCCGGCAGCAGCGAAGGGTGGATGTTCAGCACCCGGTCGCGCCAGCGTTCGAGGAACCGCGCGCCGAGCAGGCGCATGAAGCCGGCCAGGCAGACCAGCTCGACGCCGGCCGCGCGCAGGGCCGCGTCGAGCGCGTCCTCGAACCCGACCCGGTCGGCGAAGTCCCGGTGATCGATCAGGCCGGTCTCGATGCCCGCCGCGGCGGCGCGCGCGAGGCCGCCGGCGTCCGGCCTGTTGGCGATAACCAGGACGATCTCGGCGGGGAAATCGGCGGCGGCGCAGGCGTCGATCAGCGCCGTCATGTTGCTGCCGCGGCCGGAAATCAGGATGCCGACCTTCAACGCGGCCACGGCAGGCCTTCAATATGGACGCTGCCGGGGCCGTCGGCGGCGGCGACGCGACCGATCTCCCATACGGTCTCGCCGGCCGCGGCCAGGGCCGCGCGCACCGGCGCGACGCATGCCGGATCGACGATGGCGATCATGCCGACGCCGCAATTGAAGGTCCGCAGCATCTCGTCGTCGGCGATGCCGGCTTCGCGGGCGAGCCAGCCGAAAACGGCCGGCGCCGGCCAGGCCGTGCCGTCGATCTCGGCCCGGACGTCGTCGGGCAGCACCCGCGGCAGGTTTTCGACGATGCCGCCGCCGGTCACGTGGCAGAGCCCGCGCACGCCGCCGGCCGCGATGCCGGCAAGGCAGCCCCTGACGTAGATCCGCGTCGGCGTGAGCAGGCCGTCGCCGAGCCGGCGCGACGGCTCGAACGGCGCCGGCCCGTCGAGCGGCAGCCCCAGGCCGTCGACGACCCGCCGCACCAGCGAGAAGCCGTTCGAATGCAGGCCCGTGGAGGCGAGGCCGAGGATGACGTCGCCGGCGGCGATGTCGGCGCCGGTGACCAGCGCGCCGCGTTCGACCGCGCCGACGGCGAAGCCGGCGAGATCGTAGTCGCCGCCGGCATACATGCCTGGCAGCTCGGCGGTCTCGCCGCCGATCAGCGCGCAGCCGGCCTGCCGGCAGCCGTCGGCGATGCCGGCGACGATCGACCGGCCGACATCGACGTCGAGCCGGCCGGTGGCGAAGTAGTCGAGGAACAGCAGCGGCTCGGCGCCCTGGACGACCAGGTCGTTCACGCACATGGCGACCAGGTCGATGCCGACGCCGTCATGCGTCTGCGTGGCGACGGCGAGCTTGAGCTTGGTGCCGACGCCGTCCGTGGCGGCCAGCAGGAGGGGATCGGCGAACCCGGCCGCTTTCAGGTCGAACAGCCCGGCGAAGCCACCCAGGCCGGCCCCGGCGCCGGGCCGGGCGGTGGCGGCGGCGAGCGGCTTGATCGCCTGGACCAGCGCGTCGCCGGCGGCGATATCGACGCCCGCCTGCTTGTAGGTGTGGCTGTTGATGGCGTCCCCGCTAAACTGTATGAAGGTCATGCCGGCATCGAAATGCGGCGACCATACTTGATCCCGAGCGGTTTGCAATGTGCTTCACCGGCTTCAGGTTGCTCCTCCTGACGCTTGTCGTCGGCGTCGCGCAAGGCGTGGCCGCGGCGGCCCAGACGGGCCCCGGTCCGGCCGATCTGTTCACGGCGCGCGGCGTTGCCGTCGACGCCACCGAACAGACCGCGGCGGCGGCCCGCGACGTCGCCCTGGGCGAGGGCCAGCAGCGGGCACTGGACATCGTGCTGCGGCGGATCACGCTGCGCGCCGACCAGGCGCGGCTGCCGGCGCCGGCGCCGGAGGAGGTGGCGGCGCTGACCGGCGGCCTTCAGATCGAAGATGAGAAAACGTCGGCAACGCGTTATCTGGCAAAGCTGACCGTCAGCTTCAAGAAGGGCGAGATCCGCGCGCTGCTGCGGCGGTCGGGCATTCCGTTCACCGAGACCCGGGCCAAGCCGACCCTGGTGCTACCGGTCCTCGAACAGGCCGGCGCGCTGCTGCTGTTCGACGACGAGAATCCCTGGCTGGACGCCTGGGCGGGGCTCGGACCGCGCGACGACGCGCTGCTGCCGCTGACGCTGCCGCTGGGCGATTTGGCCGACCTGGCGGCGATCGGGCCGGCCCAGGCGCTGTCCGGCGACGAGGCCAGGCTGAACGCGATCGGCGCGCGCTATGGCGTGGAGAACGTCATGGTGGCGCGCGGCCGGCTGACGCGGGACGTGGCCGCCGGCGGCCGGCCGCGCGTCGACGTCGACCTGCGGCGCTATGGTCCGGCCGGCGCCGGCGTGGTCGTCGAGAGCTTCGCGGCCGGGCCGGCGCAGACGCTGGCCGGCCTGCTGGAGACGGCGGCGGGGCGGATCGCGCGGCGGCTGGAGGAGGAGTGGAAGCGCGAGACGCTGCTGCGCTTCGACACCGAGCTGGTGCTGAGCGCGCGGCTGCAGATCGCGGCGCTGGACGACTGGATCGGCATGCGCGACCGGCTGCGGCGCAACGCCATGATCCGCCGGGTCGAGCTGGCCGCGCTGTCGCGGCGCGACGCGCAGATCGTGCTCTACTACCTGGGCCAGCCCAGTCAGCTGGCGGTCTCGCTGGCGCAGGACGATGTCGAGCTGATCGACCGCGACGGCTACTGGGAACTGCGCCTGCAGGACGACGCGCGGCGTGAGGGGGGAACGCCCGACCGCGTGCCCGGCCGGCGGACCGGCCAGTGACGCTGCCCAACCTGATCTCGCTCGGCCGGTTGCTGACCGTGCCGCTGATCGTGTGGCTGCTGCTGGTCGAGGAATGGACGCTTGCCTTCGCACTGTTCGTCCTGGCCGGCCTGTCCGACGCCGTCGACGGGTTCATCGCCAAGCGATTCGGCGCCCAGTCCCGGCTCGGCCGGTTCCTGGACCCGATCGCCGACAAGACCCTGCTGGTCAGCATCTACATCACGCTGGGCGTGCAGGGGCACCTGCCGGCCTGGGTGGTGATCCTGGTGGTGTCGCGCGATACCATGATCATCGGCGGCGCGCTGATGCTGTACATCATGAACCTGCGGGTGGATTCGGCGCCGCTGCTGATCAGCAAGGTGAACACGGCGCTGCAGATCGCGCTTGCCGCCCTGGCGCTGGCGGGACTGGCCTTCGTGTTCGAGGGCTGGGTCGGGCTGGTCGACCTGATGGTGCTGGTGGTGGCCGTCACCACGATCGGCTCGGGCGCGGCCTATCTGGTCAATTGGGGCCGCAGCATGGCCGGCATGGAGGACGCGCCATGACGACGCGCGAGCAGTTGCGGTACTGGGGCGTCGGCCTGCTGGCGGCCGGCGTCGCGGTCTGGCTGCTGAGCGGCGTCATGCTGCCGTTCGTGGCCGGCATGGCGGTGGCCTATTTCCTGGACCCGGTCACCGACCGGCTGGAGGCCTGGCGGTTCTCGCGCACGGCGGCGACGGCGCTGGTCCTGCTGCTGTTCTTCCTGGCCGTGGTGCTGCTGCTGCTGCTGATCGTGCCGGTGCTGCAGAGCCAGGTGGTCGGCTTCGTCGGGCGGCTGCCGTCCTATATCGCGCTGGCCCGGGACACCTTCCTGCCGGGCCTGTCCGAGGTGCTGGACCGGGTCGGCATCGACCTGAAGGCCGACCTGCGCGACGCGCTGGCCGGCGTCGCGGCCGATATCGTCGGCGTCGTCGGCCGCATCGCGCAGCAGGCTTGGTCCGGCGGGCTGGCCTTCTTCAACATCGTCTCGCTGATCGTGATCACGCCGATCGTGGCCTTCTACCTGCTGCGCGACTTCGACCGTATCGTCGCGCGGATCGATTCCTGGCTGCCGCGCCAGCACGCCGGCGAGATCCGCAAGATCGGCGGGCAGATTGACGAGGTGATGGCCGGGTTCGTGCGCGGGCAGGGCACGGTCTGCCTGATCCTGGGCACCTTCTATGCCGTGGCGCTGTCGCTGGCCGGGCTCGAGTTCGGCCTGATCATCGGCATCATTTCCGGCCTGCTGTCGTTCATTCCCTTCGTCGGCGCGGTGCTGGGCCTGGTGCTGTCGCTGGTGCCGGCGATCACGCAGTTCTGGCCGGATTTCGTGCAGATCGGCATCATCGTCGGGATCTTCGCCGCCGGGCAGTTCCTGGAAGGCAACTTCCTGACGCCGCGCCTGCTCGGCGGCCGCATCGGCCTGCACCCGGTCTGGGTCATGTTCGCCCTGCTGGCCGGCGGCGCGCTGTTCGGCTTCGTCGGCGTCCTGCTGGCGGTGCCGGTCGCGGCCGCGGGTGGCGTCCTGGTGCGCTATTTCCTCGACCGCTATCTCGCCAGCCGGCTCTATCTGGGGCCGGAACCGGCGCCGCGGGACGACGACTGATGCCAGCCGGCGGCCAGCTCGCCTTCGAACTGCCGTTCCGGCCGGCGCTCGGCCGGGACGACCTGATGGTCGGTGACGGCAACGCCGACGCGGTCGCCTGGCTGGACCGCTGGCCGGACTGGCCCGGCCCGGCCTTGTGCCTCTACGGCCCGCCGGGCTGCGGCAAGACGCACCTGGCCCAGGTCTGGCGCCGGCGCAGCGGCGCCGGCCTGGTCAGCATGGGCGAGCTCGAGGCGCGCGGCCCCGATGCCGTCGCGGCGGCCGGCAACCTGGTCGTCGATCCGGTCGCGGCGCCGTTCGACGAACGGCCGCTGCTGCATCTCTACAACCTGGTGGCCGAACGCGGGCGGCACCTGCTGCTGACCGCCGCCGCGCCGCCGAAGCACTGGGCGATCGGGCTGCCGGACCTGCGCTCGCGGCTGCTGGCGGCGCCGGCGGTCGGGGTCGGATCGCCCGACGACCGGCTGCTGGCCGGCCAGATGGCGAAGCTGTTCCGGGACCGGCAGATGCCGGTGGACGCGGACGTGATACCCTATCTGCTGGCCCGCATGGAGCGCTCGTTCGAGGCGGCCCGCCGCGCGGTGATCGATCTCGATACGGCGGCGCTCTCCGGGCGCCGCCGCGTCACCGTGCCGCTGGCGCGGCAGGTTCTGGAAAAATCGTAACAATTCTTTCGTATGGGAGAGAGGTCATGGATTTGGGGATCGCCGGAAAGTCAGCCATCGTCTGCGCCTCCAGCAAGGGGCTGGGCAGGGGCTGCGCCATGGCGCTGGCCGCCGAGGGCGTCAGCCTGGTGATCAACGGGCGCGGCGCCGAGGCGCTGGAAGCCACGGCCGAGGAGATCCGCGCCGCCCACGGCGTGGCCGTGACGGCCGTCGCCTGCGACGTCACCACGCCGGCAGGCCGGGCCGAGCTGCTGGCGGCGAACCCCGACCCGGACATCCTGGTCAACAATGCCGGCGGCCCGCCGCGCGGCGATTTCCGGGACTTCGGCCCGGAGGACTGGCAGACGGCGGTGAACGGCAACATGATCACGCCGATCGAGCTGATCAAGGCCACCGTCGACGGCATGATCGCCCGCGGCTTCGGCCGTATCGTCAACGTCACCTCGGTGGCGGTGAAGGCGCCGATCGACGAGCTCTGCCTGTCGAACGGCGCCCGCTGCGGGCTGACCGGCTTCGTCGCCGGCCTGTCGCGCAAGACCGTCGCCCACAACGTGACCATCAACAACCTGCTGCCGGGGCCGTTCGACACCGACCGGCTGCGCGCCGGGCACCGGTTCGCGGCCGAGCAGAGCGGCCAGCCGGTGGACGACATCCGCGCCGCGGGCGCGGCCAGGAACCCGTCCGGCCGGTTCGGCACGCCCGAGGAGTTCGGCGCCACCTGCGCCTTCCTGTGCAGCGTGCATGCCGGCTACATGACCGGACAGCAGGTCCTGCTGGACGGCGGCAGCTATCCCGGGACGTTCTAGAGGAGGCGGCAGTGGCGCGCGCAGGAAGCAAGACGCAAGCCGAGGCGGTGGCCGTTCCGACGCCGGATATCGGCCCCTCGACGCCGATCGCCGAGTACAGCCGCGAGACCCGGTTCATCAACCGGGAACTGTCCTGGCTGGCGTTCAACATCCGCGTGCTGGAGGAGGCGTTCAACCCCAACCACCCGCTGCTGGAACGCCTGCGCTTCCTGTCGATCTCGGCGGCGAACCTGGACGAGTTCTTCATGGTCCGCGTCGCCGGCCTGCACGGCCAGGTGCACGAGGGCATCGAGGAGGTCAGCAATGACGGCCTGACGCCGGCGCAGCAGATCGCCGCCATCAACGAGGTGAGCGCCGAGCTGATCGCCAACCAGGGGCGCTGCTGGCGGGTGCTGCAGGACGAGCTGCGTGGCAATGACATCGCCGTCGTCGGCCTGCCGGAACTGGACGACCGGGACCGCGCCTGGCTGAGCAACTATTTCCTGGAGGACGTCTTTCCGGTGCTGACACCGCTGGCTATCGATCCGGCGCACCCGTTCCCGTTCATCCCCAATCTCGGCTTCGTCATGGTGCTGCAGCTTCAGCGCGAGGCCGACGGCCGGCCGATGATCGCGCTGGTGCCGCTGCCGCACCAGGTCGACCGGTTCGTCCGCCTGCCCGGCAGCGGCATCCGCTTCCTGAGCCTGGAGAACCTGGTTGAGCTGTTCCTGGGCGAGCTGTTTCCGGGCTATGCCCTGACCGGGCGCGGCATGTTCCGGGTCATTCGCGACAGCGACATCGAGATCGAGGAGGAAGCCGAGGACCTGGTACGCTACTTCCAGACGGCGCTGAAGCGGCGGCGGCGGGGCAACGTGATCTCGATGATGGTCGATTCGGAGATGCCGGCCGACCTGCGCCGCGTGGTCGGCAACGAGCTGGGCGTGCATGACAGCGACATGTTCATCATCGACGGCATCCTGGGCGTGGCCGATACCAAGCAACTGATCGTCGACGACCGGCCGGAGCTGAAATTCACCCCCTACAACCCGCGCTTCCCCGAGCGCATCCGGGACTTCGGCGGCGACTGCTTCGCGGCAATCCGGCAGAAGGACATCGTCGTCCACCATCCCTACGAGAGCTTCGACGTCGTCGTGCAGTTCGTGGCCCAGGCCGCGGCCGACCCGCGCGTGATCGCGATCAAGCAGACGCTGTACCGCACCTCGGACGATTCGCCGATCGTCAAGGCCCTGATCAACGCCGCCGAGGCCGGCAAGTCGGTGACGGCGCTGGTCGAGCTGAAGGCGCGCTTCGACGAGGAGGCGAACATCAAGTGGGCCGGCGACCTGGAGCGCGCCGGCGTGCACGTGGTCTACGGCTTCATCGACCTGAAGACCCACGCGAAGATCAGCCTGGTGGTGCGCCGCGAGGACGAGGGCGCCCGCACGTACGTGCATTTCGGCACCGGCAACTACCATCCGGTGACGGCGAAGATCTACACCGACCTGTCGTACTTCACCGCCGACCCGGTCCTGGGACGCGACGCGGCGCGGCTGCTGAACTTCACCACCGGCTATGCCGAGCCGGACGGCCTGGACAAGCTGGTGAACTCGCCGGTCGGCATCCGCAAGCGGATCGTCGAGCTGATCGACGAGGAGATCGCCCATGTCGAGGCCGGGCGGCCGGGCGCGATCTGGGCCAAGATGAACTCGCTGGTCGACGCCGAGGTGATCGACGCGCTGTACCGGGCCAGCGCCGCGGGCGTGGCCATCGACCTGATCGTGCGCGGCATCTGCTGCCTGAGGCCCGGCGTCGAGGGCCTGTCCGAGAACATCCGGGTCAAGAGCATCGTCGGCCGCTTCCTGGAGCACAGCCGGATCGTCTGCTTCGGCGCCGGCTACGGCCTGCCGTCGGACAATGCCGGGGTGTTCATCTCGTCGGCCGACTGGATGCCGCGCAACTTCGACCGGCGCGTCGAGACGCTGGTGCCGATCGAGAATCCGACGGTCCACGACCAGATCCTGGACCAGATCATGGCCGCCAACATCATGGACGAAGCGCAAAGCTGGACGCTGCGGCCGAACGGCTGCTATGAGCGTGTGGTTCCGGCGGAAGGGCGCGGGTTCAGCGCGCATCACTATTTCATGACGAATCCCAGCCTGTCCGGCCGCGGACGGTCGCTCAAACCCGATTGTTCACCGAAACTGGTGCTGAAGCCCTCGTGACGGTTACCGCCAAGCCCATACAACCGAAAAGCCTGATCGTCTCGGAGACGCCCCCCGACGGCAAGATCGCCGTCATCGACGTCGGCTCGAACTCGGTGCGCCTGGTCGTCTATGACGGCCTGCACCGGGCGCCCTATCCGGTCTTCAACGAGAAGGTGCTGTGCGGCCTGGGCCGCAGCCTGGACCAGACCGGCCTGCTGGATGCCGGGGCGGTCGACCATGCCGCGCGCACCGTCCGGCGCTTTGTCGAACTGCTGCGCGCCATGCAGGTCGCCGACATCGAGGTCGTGGCGACAGCGGCGGTGCGGGACGCGGCGAACGGCGACGACTTCGTCGCCACCATCGAACGGCAGACGGGCGCGGTGATCCGGGTCCTGTCGGGCACCGAGGAGGCGCGGCTGTCCTCGCTCGGCGTGCTGTCCGCCTGTCCCGGCGCCGACGGCATCATGGGCGACCTGGGCGGCGGCAGCCTGGAGCTGGTGGCGCTGCGCAGCGGCGAGACGGCGCAGGCCTCGACCCTGCCGATCGGCCCGCTGCGGCTGCGCAACATCGCCAGCAAGCCGCGCCGGGTGATCGACGACGCGCTGGCCGGGCTGAGTTGGCTGCCGACCGTGGCCGGCTCGGACCTGCATGTGGTCGGCGGCGCCTGGCGGGCGCTGGGGCGCATCCACATGGCCCGTACCGGCTATCCGCTGAAGGTGCTGCATGGGCTGGCGCTGCCGGCCGCCGATATGGAGACGCTGGCCCGCCTGATCTCGGGCCTGGGGCGGACCAGCCTGAAACGCATTTCCGGCGTGCCGAAGGAGCGGCTGGACATGCTGCCGCTGGCGGCCCTGATCCTGTCGCGGCTGCTGCGCGTGGCGCAGCCGGCGCGCGTGGTGTTTTCGGCCTACGGCCTGCGCGAGGGCCTGCTGTTCGACAAGCTGGCCGCGACGCGGCGGGCCGAAGACCCGCTGCTCGACCTCTGCCGGCGGGCCGCCCAGCGCCGCGCCCGCTTCCCCGAGCACGCCGACGAGCTGATGCGCTGGACCGATCCGCTGTTCGGCGGCGAGACGCCGGGCCGGCGGCGGCTCCGGCAGGCGGCGGCGGTGCTGAGCGATTTCGCCTGGCGGGCGCATCCCGAATACCGGGCCGAGACGGCGCTGACGGATATCCTGCACGGCCCGTTCGTCGGCCTCGATCACGCGAGCCGTGCCTGGCTGGCGCTCTGCGTGCATGCCCGCTACACCGGCAGCGCCGGCGGCGACTACGTGCGGTCGGCCCGCAGCATCATCGACCCGGACGACCTCGCGTCGGCCCGGCGGGTCGGCCTGGCGCTGCGCCTGGGCCATACGCTGTCGGGCGGCGTGCCGGGCCTGCTGGATGGCTCGCGGCTGCGGCTGACCGCGGAGACGCTGGTCCTGGACGCCCGCGACAGCGCCGAGCTGATCGGCGACGTGGTCGAGCGGCGCCTGGAAACGCTGGCGCGCGCCTTCGAGCGGGACTGCGCGATCGAGACCGGCTGACTCCGTGCCCGGTGGCTGGCCGGGTGTTGACCACAGAGGCACCGAGACAGAGAGAACAAACTGGTTTTTCAGGCGCTTCGCGCCCACCAACTCTTTGTTTCTCTGCGTCTCCGTGCCTCTGTGGTTAATCTTTTTCGGGCGTCAGTCGGCGGCTTCGGCGCCGCGGCGGGACGGCTCGAGGCGGATCACCTTGATGCGCTTGCCGGCCGCCGAGAGGGCGATGCGGCCGCGCTTCAGGTCCAGCGCGTCGGCCCCGAAGATCTTCCGCCGCCAGCCCTTCAGCGCCGGGACGTCGGCGTCGTCGAAGGCGGCGATGCGTTCCAGGTCGGCGACGTTGGCGATCAGCTTTTGCGCCACGCCATGCTTCTCGCAGGCCATCTTCAGCAGCACCTTGAGCAGGTCAACCAGCGGGCCGATGCCGCGCGGGAGCTGCCGCGGCGCCTCGGTCTGGGGTAACTGGCCGGCATCCAGGTTCCGGCCGCGCTCGATCGCCGCCAGCAGCGGCCCGCCGAGCGGGCCGTCGGCGACGCCCTTGGGCACCGCGCGCAGGCGCTTCAGGTCCTCGATCCGACGCGGGCGCTCGGCCGCGATCTCGTAGATCGCCTCGTCGCGCAGCAGCCGGTTGCGCGGCAGGTCGCGCCGCTGCGCCTCGCGCTCGCGCCAGGTCGCCAGCTCCTTCATGACGCCGAGATATTCGGGGTTCCGGCTGCGGGTCTTCAGCCGCCGCCAAGCGTTTTCCGGCTCGACGGCATAGGTTTCGGGGGCGGCCAGGATGGCCATTTCCTCGGCCAGCCAGCCGCTGCGGCCCGAGGTCTCCAACTGCGCGGCCAGCTTGGCGTAGATCACCTGCAGATGCACGACGTCGTCCAGCGCGTAGCGGAGCTGGCGTTCGCTGAGCGGCCGCCGGGCCCAGTCGGTGAACTGCGAGGCCTTGTCGATGCGCACGCCGGCGAGTTCGCCGACCAGCTTGTCATAGCCGACGGAATCGCCGAAGCCGCAGACCATGGCGGCGATCTGGGTATCGAACAGCGGCGCCGGCACCCGGCCGGTCAGGCGGTGGAAGATCTCGACGTCCTGGCGGGCGGCGTGGAACACCTTGATGACATCGGGGTCGTCCAGCAGCGTCAGCAGCGGGGCGAGATCGATGCCGTCGGCCAGCGGGTCGATCACGCGCGCTTCCTCGCCGCCGGCGACCTGCACCAGGCACAGCCGCGGCCAGTAGGTGCGGTCGCGGATGAACTCGGTGTCGATGGTGATGTGGTCCCCCTGGCGCAGCCTGCGGCAGAGGTCGGCGAGTTCCGCCGTTGTCGTTATGATTGGCATGGGCGAAGGCTGTATAGCATGGCCACGGGAGGGTCGCGAACGGCGTTTGCGGTTGGGCATGTCCAGTGCTAGCGCGACCAGAGGCCGGCCGCCTCCTGATAGGCCCGGACGGCTTCCGGGTGGCGTCCGGCCCGGCTGAGCGCGACGCCGAGATTGTAGTGGTTGAGGGCCTTGCCGGGATTTTCCCGCACCGCCGCGCGGCAGGCATCGAGGCCGCCGGGCTGCGGCGCCGCCGCCGCGATGGCCAGGACATAGCAGCGCCGCTCGGCGCGCCGGGCGCCGGTTTCGTCCGGCGCCGGGGCGGCGGTGCCGGGGCGCAGGTCGAACGACAGCGCGGTCCGGCGCCCGTCGG
Organism: Alphaproteobacteria bacterium; assembly: GCA_028281075.1. GTDB lineage: Bacteria > Pseudomonadota > Alphaproteobacteria > JANQKO01. Next base: position 12,106 of record JANQKO010000634.1, read on the forward strand.
CGTCGATCGCCACGATCCGCACCGGCGTGCCCCCGGCGCCGACCTCGATCGCCGCCTTGAACAGCCCGGCGGCATCGACGTCCACGTCCCGGCCATTGACCCGCAGGCTGATCAGGCCGATGTCGGCGCTGACCTTGCCGATCAGCCCGGTCGTCGGCAGATCGTAGCTGAGCACCGTGCCGCCGCCGCCATCGGGGTCGAAGGGCGGCTCGATGATCTTGATGCGCGGTCCCCGGTCGCTGACGTCCGGCGCGGCTTTCCGGGGAGCCGCCGTGGCCGCGGCGACGGGCGCCGGCGGGGGGGCCGATTCGAGCCGCGC
>JANQKO010000636.1 GCA_028281075.1 Alphaproteobacteria bacterium
TTCGCCGACGTCGCCGTGGTCGGCGCCGGCCCGGCCGGCATGGGCGCCGCGCTGCAAGCCGCGCGCGCCGGCGCCGAGGTCGTGCTGATCGACGAGAACGCGGCGCTCGGCGGCAGCCTCGGCTACGCGCGCTTCGACGCCGACGGCGGCCGGGCCGGCAAGGTCGGCGCCGAGCTGGGCCACGCCGTCGCGGCCGCGCGCAACATCCGCGTCATGACGTCGACCACGGCGAACGGCTGGTTCGCCGACAACTGGCTGCCACTCATCCACGGCAACCGCATGACCAGGCTGCGGGCGACGGCCGTGGTCGCCGCCACCGGCTCGATCGAGCAGCCGATGGTGTTCCGCAACAACGACCTGCCCGGCATCGTCATGGGCTCGGCGGCCCAGCGCCTGATCCGGCTCTACGGCGTCAAGCCGGGCAGGCGCGCGCTGGTCGTCACCGCCAACAGCGACGGCTACGGCGTCGCGCTCGATCTCGACGATGCCGGCGTCGAGCTGTCGGGCGTCCTCGATCTGCGGCCCGATCCGCCGGCCTGCCCGCTGCGGGCCGAAGTGGAACGCCGCCTGATCCGCATCGGCGACGGCCTGACCGTCTGCGAGGCCGGCACCCGGCCCGACCGCAACCACCTGGCCGGTGTCAAGCTCGCGTCGATCGTCGGGCGAGGCGAATGGGCCGAGACCAGGGAGCTCATCCGCTGCGACCTGCTCTGCCTCAGCGTCGGCTACGCGCCGACGGCGCAACTGCTGCTGCAGGCGGGCGCGCGGGCCGGTTTCGACACCGACGCCGATACCTTCCGGATCGAGGACGTGCCGGCGCGTCTTCACGCGGCCGGTTCGGTCAACGGCTTCTACGACCTCGATACGGCCCTGGCCGATGGCCGCCGCGCCGGGGCTCGGGCGGCCGTGGACGCCGGCTTCGCCGCCGACCTGCCGCCGGCGCCGGAACCCGCTTCGTCACCGCGCGTCTGTTTCGACTATCCGATTTTCCACCACCGCAAGGGCAAGGATTTCGTCGACTTCGACGAGGACCTGACCGTCGCCGACCTGCGCAACGGCATCGCCGAGGGCTTCCAGCATATCGAGCTGCTGAAACGCTATTCGACCGTCGGCATGGGGCCGAGCCAGGGCCGGACGGCGGCGCTGAATACGGCCCGGCTGGTCGCCGCCGAGACCGACCGGCCGCTGGCCGGGATCGGCGTCTCCACGGCCCGGCCGCCCTTCGCGGCCGAGAAGTTCGGCCACCTTGCCGGCCGCGGCTTCCATCCGGTGCGCCGCACGGCCATGCACCACCGGCATGTCGACGCCGGCGCGCGGATGATGGTCGCCGGCGCCTGGCTGCGGCCGGCCTGGTACGGCGACCGGCGGGACGGCCCGGCCTGCATCGACCGCGAGGTCGCGAACGTGCGCGGCAATGTCGGCCTGATCGACGTCTCGACGCTCGGCGGGCTGGAGGTGCGCGGGCCGGACGCGGCCGAGTTCCTGAACCGCATGTATACCTTCGGCTACCTGAAGCAGCCGGTCGGCCGCGCCCGCTATGTCCTGATGACCGACCGCACCGGCGTCATCGTCGATGACGGCGTCGCCTGCCGCTTCCACGACCGGCATTTCTACGTCACGGCGACGACCGGCGGCGTCGACGGCGTCTATCGCCAGATGCTGTGGCAGAACGCGCAATGGCGGCTCGACGTCGACGTGGCGAACGTCACCGCCGCCTATGCCGGGGTCAATATCGCCGGCCCGAACGCCCGCCGGGTCCTGCGGGCGGTGTGCGACGACGTCGACCTGTCGGCCGAGGCGTTTCCCTATATGGGCGTCCGCCGCGGCGTCGTCGCCGGCCTGCCCGCGCGCATCCTGCGGGTCGGCTTCGTCGGCGAGCTGGGCTACGAGATCCATGTCGGCGCCAGCCTGGGCGAGGCCCTGTGGGACGCGCTGCTGGCCGCCGGCGAAAGCGCCGGCATCGCGCCGTTCGGCGTCGAGGCCCAGCGCGTGCTGCGGCTGGAGAAGGGACATATCATCGTCGGCCAGGACACCGACGGCCTGACGACGCCGCCGGAAGCGGCGATGGCCTGGGCGGTCAGCCGCACGAAGCCCTATTTCGTCGGCAAGCGGGCGATCGAGATCCAGGCGGCCAGGGGGTTGACGCGTTCCCTGGTCGGTTTCGCGCTGACCGACGATGCCGGGCCGATGCCCGGCGAATGCCATCTGGTGATCCGCGACGGCGACATCGTCGGCCGCGTCACCTCCATCGCCCGGTCGGCGACGCTGGGGCGCGTCATCGGCCTCGCCTATGTGGCGCCGGACCAGGCGGGGATCGGCGCCCGCTTCCGGATCAAGGGACCCGCGGGCCGCATGATCGAGGCCGAGGTCGTGCCGCTGCCGTTCTACGACCCCGACAACGGCCGGCAGGCGCTCTGACCATGACCGGCGATCCGACCGAGTTCGCCCGGCGGTCGCCGCTGCACCGGGTGTTGACGTCGGCCGGCGCCGAATGGGGCGCGGTCGCCGGCGGCTGCGTGCCGATGTCCTTCGGCGGCGCCGACGAGCCGGCGCGGGCAAGGATGCTGGGGCTGGCGGATCTGAGCGTGCTGCCGCGCGCCGGCTTCAAGGGGCGCGGGGCGCCGGCCTGGCTGGAACGGCAGGGCCTGGCCCTGCCGGCGGCGCCGAACCGGGCGCGGCTTCTGGACGACGGCGCGCTGCTGGCGCGCCTCGGCGCCGAGGAGCATCTGCTGCTGTCCGATCCGGCGGCGGCCGGCGACCTCTGCGCCCGTCTCGTCACCGCCTGGTCGATGGACACGGCCGACGGCGTCTACGCGCTGCCGCGCGGCGACAGCCATGCCTGGCTGCTGGTCACGGGCGCCCATGCCGCGGCCCTGTTCGCCAAGCTCTGCGCCGTCGATCTGCGCGCGCACAAGTTCGCCGACGGCGCCGTGGCCCAGACCCCGGTCGCGCGGGTCAACGCAATCGTGATTCGCGCCGATCTCGGCGACGTGCCCGGCTTTCACCTGCTGTTCGACTGGGCGTCCGCCGGCTATCTCTGGGACTGCCTGATCGACGCGGGACAGGAGTTCGGCGGCGGGCCGGTTGGCCGCCGCGCCGTTCTCGGCCTGACGACAACATAGACCTCGAAGACAAGACGGGAGCACGTCAATGGCGGATGTGAAGACGGATATCGAGATTGCCCGCGAGGCGCGCATGCAGCCGATCGAGCAGGTCGCCGAGCGCCTGGACATTCCCGGCCGGCATCTGTTCCGCTACGGCCCGCACAAGGCCAAGGTCGACCTCGACTATATCGCCGCGCTGAACGACCGGCCGGACGGCAAGCTGATCCTGGTCACGGCGATCACGCCGACGCCGGCGGGCGAGGGCAAGACCACGACCACGGTGGGGCTGGGCGACGGCTTGAACCGGATCGGCAAGGCGACGGCGATCTGCCTGCGCGAGCCCAGCCTGGGGCCCTGCTTCGGCGTCAAGGGCGGTGCCGCCGGCGGCGGCTATGCCCAGGTCGTGCCCATGGAGGACATCAACCTGCACTTCACCGGCGACTTCCACGCCATCGGCGCCGCCCATAACCTGCTCTCGGCGCTGATCGACAATCACATCTACTGGGGTAACGAGCTGCGGATCGACGCCCGCCGGGTGAGCTGGCGCCGGGTCCTCGACATGAACGACCGGGCGCTGCGCCAGACCGTGATCAACCTGGGCGGCGTCGCCAACGGCTTCCCGCGCGAGTCCGGCTTCGACATCACCGTCGCCTCCGAGGTCATGGCGATCTTCTGCCTGGCGACGGATCTCGCCGACCTGCGCCGGCGGCTCGGCAATATCGTCGTCGGGTACACCCGCGGGCGCGAACCGGGCTCTGCCCGCGACCTGAGGGCCGACGGTCCGATGTCGGGGCTG
>JANQKO010000663.1 GCA_028281075.1 Alphaproteobacteria bacterium
GTTTCGGCAGCACCTGTTCGAGGACGGTTTCGACCGCCTTGGCGGCGGCCGCCCGCGTGGTTTCGAAATCGGCCAAGGACGGGCCTCAGCCGGACTCCAGCGGCTCGACGCCGGCGGCGTCGCCGGCCGGACCGACGACGATGCGATCGACCTTTTCCTGCGCCGCCGCCAGCTTGGCCTGGCAATGGCTCTTCAACTGGGCGCCGCGGGTATACATGTCGATGGAATCCTCCAGGCCGACCTGTCCGCTTTCCAGCTTGCGCACGATCTCCTCCAGGCCGGCCATCGCCTCCTCGAAGCTCATCGCGCGGATATCGTCGGGCAGCTTGTCGCCGTCCTTGCTCTTGGAATCGGCCAAATGCCCCCTCCAGGTTCGGGACCGCCGCAGCCTCGCTAGGCGGTCATCAGTTCACGTAAATGGGCGGCCGTGGCCGTCGCCAGGGCCTGCAGGTTATAGCCGCCTTCCAGGGTCGAGACCAGCCTGCCGCCGGCATGCCGGTGGGCCAGCGCGATCAGCTCGCGCGTGACCCAGGCATAGTCGTCGTCCCGCAGTTCCAGGTTGGCCAGCGGGTCGTGCGCATGCGCGTCGAAGCCGGCCGAGATCAGCACCAGCTCGGGCCGGAAATCTTCCAGCGCCGGCAGCAACGTGTCGGCGAACGCGTCGCGGAACGCGGTCGAGCCGGCATAGGGCGGCAGCGGCACGTTCAGGATGTTGCCGAGGCCGCGCTCGTGCGCGCCGCCGGTGCCGGGATAGAGCGGCGATTGGTGCGTCGACAGGTAGAACAGGTCGGCGTCGGCCTCGAACATCGCCTGCGTGCCGTTGCCGTGGTGAACGTCGAAATCGATCACGGCGATCCGCCGCAGGCCGTGCACGGCGCGGGCCTGCAGGGCGGCGACGGCGACGTTGTTGAAGATGCAGAAGCCCATGGCGCGCGCCGGCTCGGCATGGTGGCCGGGCGGCCGCACGGCGCAGAAGGCGTTGCGCGCGGCGCCGGCGACCACCTCGTCGACCGCGGCGCAGACGGCGCCGGCCGCCCGGTAGGCCGCCTCCAGCGAGCCGGGCGACATCACGGTGTCGGTGTCGAGATGCACGATGCCGTCGCCGGGCGCCGTCCGCTCGACCTTCTCGATATAGTCGGCCGGATGCACCCGCATGACCTGTTCCGGTGTCGCCATCGGCGCCTCGGCCCGGTGCAGGTCCTGGAAGGCCTCGGTCTCCAGCGCGTGCAGAACGGCGCGCAGACGGTCGGCGCATTCGGGGTGGCCCAGTCCGGTGTCGTGCGCCAGAAAGGCCGGATGCGTGTAGAGAACGGTCGTCATGCCGTCATCGTAACCGCGACCGCCGCGGCCGGCTATCAGGTTCGCGTGCTGTCGACGCCGTCGGTGTCTTCCGGCTCGCGCTCGGGCGGCGGGTCCGCCGGCACGCGCTTGCGGCGGATGATGATATCGCCGTTTTCCAGCACCTCGGGCGACTCGTATTGCGGGATGCGGGTGATGAACAATTGCAGCGCGTCCATCAGGGTCTTGGCGGTCTCCCGCGCCAGCTCCTCGGCCTCGCGCGCGAGCTCCTCGGGCGTCTTGCCCTGCCGGTCGTCCTGCGCCAGCGCGGCCGACGCCGGCGCCACGGCGAAACAAAGTGCCAGAATGGCGGCGTGTAACCTGTTCATGATCTGATCCTTAGCACGGACGGCCCACCGGAGTCGCGGCTGGCGTCACCGGTTCGGGACACCTAGACTCGTGGGCGCCCGCCGACACTCATCCCGAGTTTTGTCGAAAATAAGAACATGCCGTCGAAATCGCCCGCCTGGGCCTATCTCCTGCTGTCGGTCGCGGTGCTGATGTGGTCGGGCAATTTCATCCTCGGCCGGGCGGTCCACGCCGAGATCCCGCCGATCGGCCTCGCCTTCTGGCGCTGGGTCGTGGCGGCCGCGCTGCTGGCGCCGTTCGCGGTGCCGGCGGCTTTCCGCCAACGGGCGGCGTTGTTGGCGAATTGGCGCCTGCTGCTGGTCCTGGCGCTGTTCGGCGTCGCCGCCTTCAACACGCTGGTCTATGTCGGCCTGCAGACGACGACGGCGGTGAACGGGGCGCTGGTCAACGCGACCATGCCGGCGCTGATCGTCATCACCGGCCTGCTGCTGTTCCGCGACGCCGTCGGTCCGGCCCAGGCGGTCGGCATCGCCCTGTCGTTCACCGGCGTCGCCACGATCATCTTCCGCGCCGACCTGGCGCTGGTGCGGACGCTGCAATTCACCGCGGGCGACCTCGTCGTGCTGGCGGCCACCGCCTGCTACGCGGTCTACGTGGTACTGTGGGCGCGGCGGCCGGCGGCGCTCGATCCCTACGGCACGCTGCTGGTGCTGTTCCTGGCCGGCGCCGCGATCCTGGCGCCGTTCTATGCCTGGGAATCGCTGGTGGCCGGCCGCGCCATGCCGCTCACCTGGACCGCCGCCGGCGCGGTGTTCTACGTGGCGGCCGGCGCGTCGGTGCTGGCCTGGATCTGCTACAACCGCGGCATCGAGCTGGTCGGCCCCGGCCAGGCCGGCATGTTCATCAACCTCAATCCGGTCTTCGCCAGCATCCTCGCCGTGATCCTGCTGGGCGAGCCGTTCCGCGGCTATCACGCCGCCGGCATGGCGCTAGTCTTCGCCGGCATCTGGCTGGCGACGCGCGCCGGCGGACGGCGCTGAGCGGATCGGCCGGCCCCGGCATGCGATGGCCGACCCTACGAGACGCGCCCTGACGGTCGCTCCTCGGAGCCTGTGAAGAAATTGCCTCCGACCCAAAAAGAAACCGTCATGCTGGCGCAGGCCAGCATCCAGCGGCATCGCAACCTGCTGAAAAACAATAAAAAA
>JANQKO010000673.1 GCA_028281075.1 Alphaproteobacteria bacterium
GGCTTCGCGCTGCCGGGGCCGGTCGACCGGTTCGCCGGCCTGATGAGCGCCGCGGCGGCGCCGTGCGCCCTGTTCGCGCTCGGCGCGTCGCTGGCCGGCTACCGCATCGCCGGCAGCCTGCGCGAGACCTTCACGCTGATCGGCTTCAAGCTGCTGGTGCACCCCGTGGCGGTCTGGCTGCTCGGGCGCCATGTCTTCGACCTGGCGCCGTTATGGCTGGCCGTCGCCACCATCACCGCGGCCTTGCCGGTGGGCGCCAACGTCTTCGTGCTGGCCCAGCGCTACGACGTCTATGTCCAGCGCGCGACCTCGGCGACACTGATCTCGACGGCGCTCTCGGTGCTGAGCCTTGCCGTCCTGATCGCCTATTTCGCCCCGAACGTCTAAGGTTGAAAAACGCCGCCAGGGAGACCGAGGCATGAGCGAGCGTGACGCCGTGCTGTTCGCCAACGAGGCCTTTTACCGCGCCTTCGCCGACCGCGACCTGCCGGCCATGGACCGGGTCTGGTCGGCGGCCGACGATATCGTCTGCATTCATCCGGGCTGGGCGCCGGTCGAGGGCCGGGACCAGGTGATGGAAAGCTGGCAGGCGATCCTCGGCAATCCGTCCGCGCCGGCGATCCTGTGCCGCGGTCCCCGTGCCTGGCTTCGCGGCGACATGGCCTTCGTGGTCTGCTTCGAGGAGATCGACGGCCAGTTCCTGCTGGCGACCAACATTTTCGTCCACGAGGGCGGACTCTGGCGGCTGGTGCACCACCAGGCCGGCCCCACAAACGGCGTCCCCGACGAGGAAGACGTGGCCGAACCGACCGTCAACTGATGGCCGAATCACGCCTATCTGCCCAAATCCGCAGTTGCGCGCTGCAAAAAACTGGGCTAGCGAGGCGCCCGCACGCCACTATAATCAAAGCAGATCATGACTGTGGATGCCCGTCTGGCGTGATCAAGCCTGACGGCACGGGCAAGTCACGAAGGGGAGAGTTTCAGGATGAGAGCAAAGCTGTTTATCGGCGGCATGCTGGCGGTCGCCACCGCCATGGCGGCCGCGACGGCGCAGGCCGAGAACGTGCTGCGCTGGTCGAGCCAGGGCGACGCCCTGACGCTGGACCCGCATTCGCAGAACGAGGGGCCGACGACCGTCACCAACCAGCAGATGTACGACGCGCTCGTGCAGCGCGACTGGGAGCTGAGGCTGCACCCGGCGCTGGCGACCGCCTGGACGCCGCTGGATGTCAACACCTGGGAGTTCAAGCTGCGCCAGGGCGTGAAGTTCCACGACGGCAGTGATTTCACCGCCGACGATGTGGTCTTCAGCCTGAAGCGGGCCAAGGCCAAGACCTCGGACTTCAAGGGCTACGTCAACTCGATCACCGACGTGGTCAAGGTCGACGACTTCACGGTGCATATCCGCACGCAGAACGCCAATCCGATCCTGCCGTCGCAGTTGAACAGCGTCCGGATCATGTCGAAGGCCTGGGCCGTCGCCAACAAGGTGGTCGAGCCGCAGGACTATGCCGACAACGAGGAGACCTTCGCCGTCCGCAATACCAACGGCACCGGGCCGTTCGTGCTCAAGCTGCGCGAGCCCGACGTGCAGACCGTGATGGTGAAGAACGCGAACCACTGGGATCTCGAGACCTATCCGCACAATGTCGACAGGATCGTCTACCGGCCGGTGCAGTCGAACCCGACCCGGGTCGCGGCCCTGCTTTCGGGCGAGCTCGACTTCCTGCTCGATCCGCCGGTCCAGGACCTCGGGCGGATCAAGGCGACGCCGGGCCTGACGCTGAAGCAGGTGGCGCAGATCCGCACCATCTTCCTCGGCATGGACCAGGCCTCGCCCGAGCTGAAATATGCCGACGTCAAGGACGCCAATCCGTTCGCCGACAAGCGCGTGCGCCAGGCCATGTACCAGGCCATCGACATCGAGACGATCAAGAAGAAGGTCATGCGCGGCCTGTCGTTCCCGGCCGGCATCGTCACCTCGCCGGGCGTGCACGGCTATACCGAGGCGCTCGACAAGCGGCTGCCCTACGATGTCGACAGGGCCAAGGCACTGATGGCCGAGGCCGGCTACGATGACGGCTTCGGCGTCACGCTGGACTGCCCGAACAACCGCTACGTCAACGACGAGGCGATCTGCCAGGCCGTGGTGCCGATGCTGGCCCAGATCGGCATCAAGGTCGATCTCGCCGCCCGGCCCAAGAGCGTGCACTTCAAGCGCCTGCAGCAGCGCGACACCAGCTTTTACATGCTGGGCTGGGGCGTGCCGACGCTGGATTCGCACTATGTCTTCGAGTATCTGGCGCACACCACCGACGGCAAGCGTGGAAGCTGGAACTTCACCGGCTTCTCGAACGCGCGCATGGACGAGGTGACGGGCAAGATGCTGTCCGAGGTCGATGCCGAGAAGCGCGACCAGCTCGTCGCCGAGGCCTGGGACATCCTCAAGGGCGACATCGCCTACCTGCCACTGCACCACCAGGTGATCTCGTGGGCGATGAGCGACAAGCTCGACCTGCCGATCGTCGCCAACGACTCGCCTAACTTCAAGTGGGCGCGGTTCAAGTAGGTTGACCATGACGTCGCGCGGCCCGGGACCGACCGTCCCGGGCCGCGCCCGCTTTGCGCGCGGACACGACGCGCCGTGACCGCGTTCATCGTCCGCCGGCTGCTGCAGTCGATCGTGGTGATGCTGGCCGTCGCCTTCGTGTCCTTCGCGCTGTTCAACTTCGTCGGCGACCCCATCAACAACATGCTGGGGCAGGAGGCGACGACCGAGGACCGGGCCGAGTTGCGCGAGCGGCTCGGCCTGAACGATCCCTTCATCGTCCAGTTCGGCCGCTTCGTCGGCAACGCGCTGCAGGGCGAGTTCGGCATCTCCTACCGCCTGAAGCGGCCGGTCAGCGACCTGATCGCCGAACGCCTGCCGGCGACGATGGAGCTGGTGGCGGCGTCCGCCGTGCTGGCGCTGGCCTTCGGCGTGCCGCTGGGCGTCTTTACCGGCTTGCGCCGCGACAGTTGGTTCAGCCGTGTCGTGCTGACGACCTCGCTGGTCGGCGTCTCGCTGCCGACCTTCGTGATCGGTATTTTTCTGATCTACATCTTCTCGGTCACGCTCGGCGTGCTGCCGTCCTTCGGGCGCGGCGAGACCGTCGATCTCGGCGGCTGGACCACCGGCCTGCTGACGGCGGGCGGCTGGCGCTCGCTGATCCTGCCGGCGATCACGCTCAGCCTGTTCCAGACCACGCTGATCCTGCGCCTGGTCCGGGCCGAGATGCTCGAGGTTCTGCGCACCGACTATATCCGCTTCGCCCGCGCCCGCGGCCTCTCCAACCGGGCGGTGAATTTCGGCCATGCGCTGAAGAACACGCTGGTGCCGGTGATTACCATCACCGGCCTGCAGGTCGGCTCGCTGATCGCCTTCTCGATCATCACCGAGACCGTTTTCCAGTGGCCCGGCATGGGCTTCCTGTTCATCGCCGGCCTGAACTTCGCCGACATCCCGATCATGGCCGCCTACCTGGTCATGGTCGCCTTCGTCTTCGTCGTGATCAACCTGGTCGTCGACATCCTCTACTACGTCGTCGACCCGCGCCTGCGCATCGACAAGGCCGTCGCCGCGGGGCGCACGGGATGAGGGGCCGGCGATGACCGCATCGACATCCACGGCCGCCGACCCGATGGCCGATCCTTCGAGGCGACGCTGTGCGTCGCACCTCAGGATGAGGTCGGAGCGCGATATCCAGGCCAGACCTGATGCTGAGGAGCCGGCGCAGCCGGCGTCTCGAAGCATGCGATATCGGTCTCTGCCTCCGATGGATGGTTCGCGATGAGCGCGCCGAGCGACATTCGCGAGCTCGGCGCCTTCGCGCGGGTCTGGGACAGCGATCTCGGCTACAAGTTCCGGCGTTCCCCGCTCGCCATCCTGGCGACGGCGCTGACCTTGACGTTCTTCCTCGCGGCCGCCTTCGCGCCGCTGCTGGCGCCGCACAATCCGTTCGACCCGTCGACGTTGCGGCTGATCAACGCCTTCACGCCGCCGGTCTGGGTCGAGGACGGCACGCCCGAGTTCCTGCTCGGCACCGACGACCAGGGCCGCGATATCCTGTCGACGCTGATGTACGGTGCCCGCATCTCACTCATCGTCGGCTTCGCCAGCGTGGTCTTCTCGGTCGTCATGGGCGTCGGCCTGGGCGTGCTGAGCGGCTATGTCGGCGGCTGGTTCGAGGCCGTGGTCATGCGCTGCGCCGACCTGCAGCTCACCATTCCCGGCATCCTGATCGCGCTCTTCGTCGACGGCATCACGCGCACGATCCTGCCGCGCGAAGTGCATAACGACATCGCCATCTACGTGGTGATCTTCGCCATCGGCATTTCCGACTGGCCGCAATATGCCCGCGTCACCCGGGGCGCCACGCTGGTCGAGAAGGGCAAGGAGTATGTC
>JANQKO010000006.1 GCA_028281075.1 Alphaproteobacteria bacterium
CGACGCGGCGCTGAACCTGATGCGGTTCTTCGAGGACGAGTCCTGCGGCCAGTGCACGCCCTGCCGCGCCGGCACCGAGAAGGCGGTGAAGCTGATGCAAGCCGGCGACTGGGACGAGGCGCTGCTGTCGGACCTGAGCGGCTGCATGATGGATGCCTCGATCTGCGGCCTGGGCCAGGCGGCGCCCAACGGCCTGCTGTCGGTGTTCAAGTATTTCCCCGACGACATCCCGCGTCGGAAGCCGTGAGGGCCGCGAGATGAGCGACGGCGCCGAATTCACCTTCAACGGCCGCAAGGTCACCGCCCGCGACGGCGAGAGCATCTGGCAGGTGGCCAGGCGCATCGGCATCGAGATCCCGCATCTCTGCTGGTCGACGGCGCCGACCTATCGCGCCGACGGCAATTGCCGTGCCTGCATGGTCGAGATCGAGGGAGAGCGGGTGCTGGCCGCGTCCTGCGTGCGCAAGCCGGCGCCGGGCATGGTGGTGAACAGCGACACGGCGCGGGCCGACAACGCGCGGCGCATGGTGTTCGAGCTGCTGGCCGCCGACCAGCCGCCGCGGGACCGGGCGCACGAACCGGAGTCCGAGTTCTGGCGCTGGGCCGGCCATGTCGGCGTCGCCGGCAGCCGCTTTCCGGCCCGGCGCACGCCCGAGGCCGACCTGAGCCACCCGGCCATGGCGGTGAACCTGGACGCCTGCATCCACTGCAACCTCTGTGTCCGGGCCTGCCGCGAGGTGCAGGTGAACGACGTCATCGGCATGGCCGGGCGCGGCGCCGAGGCCAAGATCGTCTTCGACTTCGACGATCCCATGGGCGACAGCACCTGCGTCGCCTGCGGCGAGTGCGTGCAGGCCTGTCCGACCGGCGCGCTGATGCCGGCGAACGAGGTCGGCAAGATCGCGCCCGACCGGCGGGTGAACTCGGTCTGTCCCTATTGCGGCGTCGGCTGCCAGTTGACCTTCAACGTCAAGGACGACCGCATCATCCATGTCGAGGGTCGCGAGGGGCCGGCGAACCTGGGCCGGCTCTGCGTCAAGGGCCGCTTCGGCTTCGACTATGTCGACAACCCGCAGCGGCTGACGGTGCCGCTGATCCGCAAAGACGGCGTGGCCAAGGACGACGTCGACATCGATCCGGCCAACCCGCTGACGCATTTCCGGGAGGCGAGCTGGGACGAGGCGCTGGACCGTGCGACGGCCGGCCTCGCCCGCATCCGCGACGCGCATGGCGGCGGCGCGCTCGCCGGCTTCGGCTCGGCCAAGGGCTCCAACGAGGAAGCGTATCTGTTCCAGAAGCTGGTGCGCGTCGGCTTCGGCACCAACAATGTCGACCATTGCACGCGGCTCTGCCACGCCTCGTCCGTGGCGGCGCTGATGGAGACCATCGGCTCGGGCGCCGTCACCGCGCCGTTCACCGAGGCCATGAACGCCGACGTGATCATGATCATCGGCGCGCATCCGACGTCGAACCATCCCGTCGCGGCGACCTTCTTCAAGAACGCGGTCAAGCGCGGCACCAGGCTGATCTGCGTCGACCCGCACGGCTATTCGCTGGCCCGGCACGCGACCTGGATGCTGCAGATCAAGCCGGCCAGCGACGTGGCGCTGCTGAACGCCATGCTGCACGTGATCGTCGAGGAGGGGCTGGCCGACAAGCAGTACATCCAGGCCCAGACCGAGAACTACGAAGCGCTGGCCGAGCACGTCAAAGCCTTCTCGCCCGAGGCCATGGAGCCGCATACCGGCGTGCCGGCCCAGCAGGTGCGCGCGGCGGCCCGCGCCTTCGCCACGGCGCGGGCGGCCATGGTGTTCTGGGGCATGGGCATCAGCCAGCACATCCACGGCACCGACAATTCGCGCTGTCTGATCTCGCTCTGCCTCGCCACCGGCCAGGTCGGCCGGCCCGGCACCGGCCTGCACCCCCTGCGCGGCCAGAACAACGTTCAGGGCGCGTCGGACGCCGGGCTGATCCCCATGGTCTTTCCCGACTACCAGCCAGTCGGCGACGCCGCCGCGCGGGCCAGGTTCGAGGACGTCTGGGACGCCAAGCTCGATCCCAATCCGGGTCTGACCGTGGTCGAGATCACCGAGGCGATCCACGACGACCGCATCCGGGGCATGTACATCATGGGCGAGAACCCGGCCATGTCGGACCCGAACGTCAGCCATGCCCGGGCGGCGCTCGCCAAGCTCGCGCACCTGGTGGTGCAGGACATCTTCCTGACCGAGACGGCGTGCTATGCCGACGTGGTACTGCCGGCGTCCGCCTGGCCCGAGAAGGACGGCACGGTCACCAACACCAACCGGCAGGTGCAGATCGGCCGCAAGGCGGTGCCGCCGCCGGGCGACGCGCGCCAGGACCTGGAGCTGATCCAGGAAATCGCCCGGCGGCTGGGCCTGGACTGGGACTATGACGGCCCGGCCGCCGTGTTCGCCGAGATGCGCGAGGTCATGGCCTCGATCCACGGCATCACCTGGGATCGGCTCGAGGCCGAGGACGCGGTGACCTATCCCTGCCTGGCGGAGGGCGATCCGGGCGAGCCGGTGATCTTCGGCGACGGCTTCCCCACGGCGAGCGGCCGGGGCAAGTTCGTGCCGGCGGACCTCGTGTCGCCCGACGAGGTGCCGGACCGGGACTATCCCATGGTGCTGATGACCGGGCGGCTGCTGGAGCACTGGCATACCGGCGCCATCACGCGGCGCGCGAGCGTGCTCGACAGCCTGGAGCCGGAGGCGGTGGCGCACCTGGCGCCGGCCGACCTGGAGCGCCTGGGCCTGGCGCCCGGCGACCGCGTGCGCCTGACCAGCCGGCGCGGGGCCATCGAGCTCATCGCGCGGTCCGACGTGGGCGTGCACCAGGGCGGGGTCTTCGTGCCGTTCTGCTTCGCCGAGGCCGCGGCCAACCTGCTGACCAACGACGCGCTCGACCCCTATGGCAAGATCGCCGAGGTGAAGTACTGCGCGGTGAAGGTCGAACCCGCCGTCGCCTGACGGCTATGGCGGGCAGGCCCGCCTTGGCCGGGAGCGAACGGTTTCGCCGCGAGGACGCGCGTTTTCTTCGGCCGTGCGTCTTTGTGGCGCGCCTGTGTGGTTCGCCTTTCGGACAGGATCGGCTCAGAGCCGGCTCTGGCGGCGTTCGGCGGCCGTCGGCAGGTCGCCGAGGCGGGTCCATTCGCCCCGGCGGAAGGCCTCGGGATCGGCGAGATAGTCCAGCAGCATGTCGGTGACGTCCTCGCCCCAGAACAGCTCGCCGTCGATCGCGAACGTGGGCACGCCGAAGACGCCGCGGGCGATGGCGGCGTCGGTGTTGGCGCGCAGGTCCGATTTCACCGCCGGGTCGTCGATACGCGCCCGCCAGTCGCCAGCGCCGAGGTCGGCGGCGAGCGCGTCGAGGCTGGCCGGGTCCTGCCCGTCGTTGCCCGTGCCCCAGATATGCCGGAACACAGTGCCGACGACCTCGGGCGTGGCCCCGAGCGCGACGGTCAGCCGCAGCACGGCGAGCGGGTTGAAGGGGTGCCGCGGCGGCGTGCGGAACGGCACGCCGCGCCGGGCCGCCAGCCAGTGGCAGTAGCGGTAGGTCTGCCGCCGCTTCGCCGGGATCTCGGCCGGGCCCATATTGTCCCAATGGCCGAGCAGGCCGGCGAACAGCACCGGCACCGGCCGCGCCCGGACATCGCCCGGCAGGCGGCCGAGATTCATGAACTGCAGATAGGCGTAGGGCGAGACGTAATCGAAATACCAGTCCGCCTGTCGGGCCATGCCGTGTCCCTTCCCGCTTGCCGTTCGCTGACGGGCGTCAGTGTGGCGCGCCGGCGGGCGGTGGGCAATGGCTGCGTCGGGGGGCGGACAAACCGATTTCATCACGAAGGCGCAATGATGCCGCATCTGTCCTAACGGCCGATGCGATCGCCGGGACGGTAGGATAGGCATTTCTCGGCCATCCTTCTTTGCGCCTTCGCGTCTTTGTGGTCCCCCCGGTCTTTGACGCGGCGCCGGCACGCAATCGGGTCAGCCGACCTGGTCGCCGTCGCGAAGCGGGCGGGCGGCATCACCGGCGCGGGACAGCACATCGCCTGCCCGTCCCGATCTCGCGCGGGCCGCCCGGGTGCGGAAGTAGGCTTCGGCCTATGCCCCCGCGCCCTGGGCCAGCATCGAGACAATGTACTGATTGACGCTGACGCCGAGCCGCTTCGCCTGTTCGGTTACCGCCGCCTTCAAGTCCGCCGGTAGCCTAAGATTGAAGCTTGTCGTCATCGCCGCATTCTCCCCAATGTCTCGCCCGGTCGCTCGACAGCGATAATCCTGCAACACTCGGCCGCAACTGAATCACCGATGTTGAACGATGTAGATACATCCGCCGCACCGCCAAATGCCGCCTCGATTAAGATGATCATCGACCGGATCGTCGGCTCGTAGCCACCATCGAAACGACGATGGCGACGTGGCAATGCAGACACCGCCAACCAACACTTCCCGAACTTTCCCGGTAGTTAGACCATTCCTGGTATCTGGTCATAAGGCAAAACTACGTTGTTTTTTGATATTATAATTTCACTCCCTTCTCTTGCGGCAGCAGCGCTGTATTTAAGAACAAAATTAGTAATTTTCAAATCATCATAAAGATTACGTATTTCATCGCAATTATCATAAGTTACTATCCAATTACCAGGAAATCTTCTTACCGCATTTGCTAAGGTTTTATGATCTTCATTATTATAATGATTCAAATATAACCTATTTGCGTTATTATAATAAGGTGGATCCAGATAAACAAATACCTCCTTGTTGATATTTTTGACACGATCTAATAGATCAATTGCATCTACATTTGTTACAATAATTCTATTTTTATAATTTGCAATATCTTTGATGCGCGAGATTAATGCCTCTTTTGAAAATCTAGCATCCATCAACCACTTTCCCGTTTGATTTTGTCCTCCAATTACAGAACCTCGCAGAATTCCGCTACGATTAGTACGGTTTAAATAAAACGCAGCGAACCCCAATGATAATCGATCACTCTGATCAGCTTGTTGATAAATCTCCCGCTGCAATCTCCACTCTGCAACCGTCAGTTTTGCTGCATCAATCAGAGCACATAGTTCATCAGTATGCTCAACTGTAGATATCCAGAAGCTATAGATGGCAGGGTCCAGATCATTGATCCAAATCCGACGAGCATGCTCCATTGAGAGTAGCCACAGTGCCGCTCCTGCTCCACCCGCAAATGGTTCAACGTAGAGTGAATCTAATGCATTATTACTCTGCATAACTTGACCCAGAAAGCGTGCTAACTTTAGCTTACCACCCGGGTATCTCAACGGAGAAATC
The DNA here is from genome assembly GCA_028281075.1 of Alphaproteobacteria bacterium. Taxonomy (GTDB): domain Bacteria; phylum Pseudomonadota; class Alphaproteobacteria; genus JANQKO01. The sequence continues at coordinate 5,334 of JANQKO010000006.1, forward strand.
AGCATCTACTATATTTCTTCTAAAAGCTGAGAAATAAACGGCGTCATGTCGTCCCAGGCGAGACGTAAACTCTCCGGATCTACGGTGTATTGAGGATTATGCAGCGTTGCATTCAAGGCATCTTTCGAGATAGGGCTATCAATAGAAGATTTGAATTGGTTCATTTTTTTTAACTCACTCCCAGACATAATGGAGTTTGTTGCCATATGTTTGTTTATATCTTCTAGAACTTTCTCTAAATTGGTGTTCTTATCTGGTTTCTTGCCAATCGCCTTTTGACGATAAACAAGTCCAGCAACTTCGATAAACGCTCGAAAAGCACCAGCAGATGCAATTGGAAATTTATTTACATTTATTTTCTTAAGTTCATTCAATATCCTGAGTGATTTTGGATGAACTGGAAGAGGTTTAAAATTTTTTGGGGCGACGGTAGTTCGAGATCTTTGCGGTTTATCTGATTTCTTATCACTTTTTTCTTCTTCATAATTTTCACCCTTACCATGATATGCGCTACTACCTTCTTTGTTTTTTCCGTTTTCTTTTTCATCTCCTCCTGGGTTTGGATCGGCACCAAGATCGATTATTACACGATTAACAATGTCAATCTGATCTTGCGCACTTTCGATTGTCGCTGTCGAAATATCTCCTGAATTTATTTCACTAGAAATCCTCTTAAGAATTTTTTTCAATTTAGGTTTGTTTCCAGATATTTTCAACTCGCCGTCTTTTAGACTGTAACCTAGCCGCTTCCTTACTGCTGGATTCTTAACTAGTCGACTCAGTGTGGAGATCGGAAAATCGTCGGAGATGGGTAGGACAAGCCAATCCAAAATTGCCATGGCCAGAGGATATTGCCCAGCCTCGCCTGTACCCACATCAAATCTTTCGCGTTGAATTGCTCCCCACGGAACTGTACCAATCCCAGATAGTAGGCCACCGTGTTTTCGCGCCAGCCAAAGATTAGCTGATGGGCGGTCTGGTGAAACAGCGCATGCTGCCTTTTGTGGAATTCGATGGCCTTTCCCTTTCACAAGATCTTTGTAACGCTTGATCATAGACGGTGTGGCAGCGAGATCTGGATTCGTCAGGAGTTTCACTGCAGCGGTTCGGCGATTACCTTCCAAAACAATGAAATCATCGCCATCTTTGAAAACCAACAGACGCTCAATAGGACTCAATCCATTTTCGAGAATATCTTTGGCCAGTGCGAGAATCTTCGTGTCACGGGAGAAATACCGAATCAATTCTATCTGAGATGATATTTCAGGATGACGAGGGTTTTTCGGATCAAGTAATAATTCACCAACTATAGAAAGATCTTTCGGGTCCATTTTGATCCTCCTCCATCACATCGTTACTGCCAACAGCGAACTACTTTTAGATACATGCACCAACTATTCACTCGCAAAGTCGATTCTTGCTATACTCATACGCTTCGGACGATTCCATCTGCTCAGGCTTCGCAGAAAAATCAAATCCAACGCGCACAGCCTAACTGACCTATTTCTTAAGTATTTTTCTACCCATAATTTAGAGGTTCTACAAACCCCTTCATATTGATCACCATTTCGATGCGTTTCCAACGCCGGGTTTCAATGGCATTCGTTGGATAGGTCACTTTGACGATTAGAGATCAGTGGCATCCAATTATCATATTTTCCTCCTTCCACCCCTGTCACACACATGACGCCGCCCTGTCATGTTCCACCGGTATCTTGTGCGGCGCACAATCGCGAGCCATATGGTGGCGCGGGGCTGCGGGGTCGAGAGCATGTTTTCGCTTCAGGGCAAGAAGGCGCTGGTGGTGGGGATCGCCAATGAGCAGTCGATCGCCTATGGCTGCGCGAAGGCGTTTCGGGATCAGGGGGCGGACCTCGCCGTTACCTATCTGAACGAGAAGGCCGAGCGGTTCGTGCGGCCGCTGGCGGACAAGCTGGGGGCGGAGATCGTGCTGCCGCTCGACGTGCGGGCGGACGCGCAGTTCGGCCAAGTGTTCGACGCCATCCGGCGGACCTGGGGCGGGATCGATATCTGCCTGCACTCGATCGCCTTCTGTCCGCGCGAGGACCTGCACGCGCGCGTCGTCGACTGCTCGCACAGCGGCTTCGTCACGGCCATGGACATCTCGGTCTATTCCTTCCTGCAGATGGTGCGGCGGGCCGAGCCGCTGATGCCGCGGGGCGGGACCTGCATGACGGTGTCGTTCTACGGCTCCGAGAAAGTGGTCGAGAACTACAACATCATGGGACCGGTGAAGGCGGCGCTGGAGTCGGTCACGCGCTACATGGCGGCCGAGCTGGGGCCGAAGAAGATCTCCGTGCACGCGTTGTCGCCGGGGCCGCTGAGAACGCGCGCGGCCTCGGGCATCGAGGATTTCGACGAGTTGCTGGAGCGGGCCGCGGCGCGGGCGCCGACGCAGCAGCTCGCCAGCATCGAGGACGTCGGCGCCTATGCCGCGTTTCTCGCCAGCGCCGAGGCCGCCAACGTCACGGGCGGCGTGCACTATATCGACGGGGGCTATCACATCGTCGGCTAGCGCCAACGGCATGACGGCGGGGATGCGGATATACTCGCCCGCATGGCCGCCACCGAACAGATCCTGACGCTGAACGCCGGCTCGTCCTCGATCAAGTTCGCGCTGTTCACGGCCGACGACGCGTCGGCGGCGCTGACGCGCGGACAGGTCGAGGGCCTGGGCGCGGCGCCACGCCTGACGGCGACGGACGGCGCCGGCGGCCGGCTCGCCGAGCGGGATTTCGACGCGGCGGACATGGCCGACCACGCGGCGGCGCTGGACGCGATCCTGGCGCTGCTGGAGAGCCGCTTTCCCGACGCCCGGGTGGCGGCGGTCGGGCACCGGGTAGTGCATGGCGGCCTGGACCATGCCGAGCCGGTGGTGGTGACGGACGACACGCTGGCGGCGCTCGACAGACTGGTGCCGCTGGCGCCACTGCACCAGCCGCACAACCTCGCGGGCGTGCGCGCGGCAAGAGCCTGCTTTCCGAAGGCGGCGCAGGTCGCCTGCTTCGACACCGCGTTCCACCGCAAGCATCCCTGGGTCAACGACACGTTCGGCTTGCCGCGCGCCTACTATGACGCCGGTATCCGGCGCTACGGCTTTCACGGGCTGTCGTATGAATACGTGACGCAAGCGATGGCGCGGCGCGCGCCGCGGCATGCGGCGGGGCGCATGGTGGTGGCGCATCTCGGCAACGGCGCCTCGCTCTGCGCCATCCGCGACGGCCGCAGCGTCGGCTCGACCATGGGCTTCACGGCGCTCGACGGCCTGCCCATGGGCACGCGCTGCGGCCAGCTCGACCCCGGCGTGGTGCTGTACCTGATGGCCGAGAAGGGCATGGACCACGCGGCGATCACGACGCTGCTCTATACCGAGTCCGGCCTGAAGGGCCTGTCCGGCCTGTCGCACGACATGCGCGAGCTGGAGGCCTCGGACCGGCCGGAGGCGGGCCAGGCGATCGACTATTTCGTCACCCGGATCAAGCGCGAGATCGGGGCCATGACGGCGCTGATCGGCGGGCTCGACGCGCTGGTCTTCTGCGGCGGCATCGGCGAGCATTCGGCGCACATCCGGGCCGAGGTCGCCGGCGGCTTCGGCTGGCTGGGCCTGGAGCTGGACGCGGCGCGCAACGCCGCCGCCGCGCCGGTGATCTCGACCGACCGGTCCCGCGCGCGGGCCTTTATCGTGGCCACGGACGAGGAAGTGATGATCGCCCGTCACACACGGCGGCTGACGGCGGACTGACAGGCGGGTCACACCCGACATCGACACCTGCTATCCTCGTCCCCGGGGCGCCGCGCAATGCGCCCGACAACAATCCAGGGAGCGGGGAGATGTCGAACATCAAAAACGAAACGGGACCTGCCATGCCGGCGCGCGGATCGCTGGGCCGGCGGGGCTTCATGGCCGGCGCGGCCGCGGCGGGCGCCGGCGCGGTGCTGGGCGGGCGGCCGTTCGGCGGCGCGGCGCGGGCAGCCGCGCACGGCGCGCACGGGCTCGACGGCGTCCTGGCCGACGCCGTGGCCAAGAACGACGTGCCGTTCGCGGTGGCGATGTGGGGCGACGCCGCCGGCGTCAGATGGACCGGCACGGCCGGCGACCGGGCCGAGGGCGCGCCGGCGACGCTCGACACCATGTTCCGGATCTACTCGATGACCAAGGCCGTCGGCTCGACGGCGGCGATGATCCTGATCGACCGGGGCAAGCTGGACGTCGACACGCCGGTCGAGAGCATCCTGCCGCAATTCGCCGACATGCAGGTGCTGGACGGCTTCGACGGCGACACGCCTGTTTTACGCGCGCCCAGGAGCAAGGCGACGATCCGGCACCTGACGACGCATACCTCGGGCCTGGTCTACGACGTCTGGAACGCCGAGATGCAGAAATTCATGCAGGTGACCAAGCATCCCTCGGCGGTCAGCGGCCAGAAGCAGGGCCTGATGACGCCGATGGTGTTCGATCCGGGCGCGCGCTGGGACTACGGCATCGGCATCGACTGGCTGGGCCAGGTGGTCGAGGCCGTGGACGGCCGGCGCATCGACGCCTTCTGCCAGGCCGAGATCTTCGACAAGCTGGGCATGACCGACACGGTGTTCGAGGTGGACGGCGACCGGGCGGCACGCCTGTGCACGGTCTATCTGCGCGGCGAGGACGGCAATTTCGCGCCATTCGAGCTGGCGCCGCCGTCACGGCCCGAATTCTACGGCATGGGCCACGCGCTCTATTCGACCGCGCCCGACTACATGCGCTTCCTGCGCATGTTCCTGAACCGGGGCCAGCTCGACGGCCAGCGCGTGCTGAGCGAAGGCGCGGTCGACGCCATGCTGGCGAACCATATCGGCGATATCCGGATCGGCCGCATGACCACCTACCTGCCGCCGATCAGCGCCGACGTCGACCTGTTCCCCGGCACCGACAAGACGCACAGCTTCGCCTTCCTGCGGGTCGAGCAGGACGTGCCCGGCATGCGCGGCGCCGGTTCGCAGGGCTGGGCCGGGGTCTGCAACACGCACTACTGGTTCGATCCCGCGCGCGACGTCGCCGGGCTGATCATGACCCAGTCGCTGCCCTTCGTGGAGCCGCCCTTCATGCGGGTCTATGCCGCCTACGAGCGGGCGGTCTACGCGGCGAAGGGGTGACGTTCGGCGACATCGGCAGGTGATGGCCGACCCTTCGTGACGCGCCCCAAGGCGCGCGCCCCGGGGTGAGGTTGGGGCCTGATATCACTCTCCAGCCTCAACCGAGGCGCAGCGTCACCTTGCCGAGCGGCCCGAAATCGGCCGCGACCGTGTCGCCGACGGCAACGGGCATGGGCGTGAGGCAGGTGCCGGTGGTGGCGACCTGGCCGGCCTTCAGGGTGATGCCGAGGGACGCGAGCTCGTTGGCGAGCCAGGCGAGCGCGGCGCGCGGATCGCCCAGCACGTTGGCGCCGACGCCGTCGCGGTCGAGCTTGCCGGCGACCGTGCCGGTGACGGCATGGGCGGCGAGGTCGCGCGACCGCCAGTCGTCGGGCGCGGCCGGGCCGAGCACGAAGTCGCGCGCGCAGGCATTGTCGGCGATGAGCTGCGGCCCGCCCGCCGCCGCGAAGTCCCGGAAGCGCGAGTCGGGGAGCTCGATGGCCGGATGCAGGCTGGCCACCGCGGCCAGCACCTCTTGCGCGTCGTAGGGCGTGGGGCGCGGGATCAGATCGCGGGCCATGCGGAAAGCGAACTCGGCCTCGGCCACGGCCATGCGGTTGGCGCCGAACGGCACGACGGCGCCGTCCTCGTAAGCGCGCTCGGCCAGCAGCCGGCCGGCCATGGGGCCGTCGACACCGATATGGCGCTGGCCGTCGGCGCTGGTGGCGGCGATCTTCCAGCCGTAGAGCGGCGACGCGCCGTGGGTTTCGAGCCGGGCCTGGATGGCGTAGCCGTCGGCGCGGCTCGCCGGGCGCAGGTCGTCCGGCAGCGCATCCAGCACCGTGCCGTCGCGCCAATGCCGGACCAGCAGATCGCTCGCGGCGCGGGTTTGTTCATCGCTCAACATGGCCGGCCTCACGCCCGCCGCGTCAAGGCGGCGGCGAGCGCGGCGAAGTCCTCGACGACGATGTCGGGCTGGTGCGGGGTGTCGCCGAAGGGCCGCCGGCGCCGGTCGATGAAGGCCGCGCGCATGCCGTAGGACTTGGCGCCGATGCAGTCGAAGGCGTGATTGGCGACGAACAGGCAGCTCGACCGGTCCTCCCCGGTGATGCGCGCGGCCGTGGCATAGGTCTGCCAGTGCGGCTTGAAATAGCCGGCCTCCTGGACCGAGATCACATGGTCGAAGGCGAAACCGATATGCGGCCCGGCGGCGGCCAGCATGTCGCGGTCGCCGTTCGACAGGATGGCGAGCTTGTAGCCGGCGGCGCGCAGCCGTTCCAGCGCGGCGACGACGTCGGGGAACGGCTTCAGGGTCTCGATCTGGGCCACCAGCCAGCGCACCTCGTCCTGCGTGTAGGAAATGCCGCAGCGGTCCATCACGTAGGCGACGGCGCGGTGGCCGATCTGGCGATAGGGCGTGTGGCCGCGATCGCAGAGCGCGTCGATCATGGAGTTCTCGAAATGCGTCCGCCGCCACCAGGTGACGAAGCGGCGCGGTTCGCCGTCCCAGCCCTTCTCCTTCAGGAACGGCGCCGCGGCCTCGGTCAGGCCCGCCTGCATGTCGACGATGGTGCCGTACTGATCGAACACCAGGATCCTGGTTTCGCGCGCGAGGATGTCGATCGCTTCCATGTCCGCTCCGGTTATGTCCTCTCCGGTTATCGTCCGTCATGGCCGCCCGATCATGGCGGATCGCCGGCCGGAACGGTCAACCCATTCTAAGCCCCGCTCCGGCAGCAGGAAGCCCTGTTGAATTTCCGACGGCGTCGCTTGCCATGCCGCCGATCGCTCATCTCAACCGTCAGGCCATGCCGGCCATGGGCGCGCTGCTGCTGAAGGACACGGCGCCGGCGACGCGCGCTTGCGTGGAACGACGGGTGCGACTACACCGGCCCGATGATCGCGCCGCCGACATTCACGTCGCTTGACGCCCACATTTCGCGCATCGGCGATGCCGATTTCTGGGGGCCGTACGTCGCCGAGGTTCTGGCGCGCCACGATTTGGCGGCCGCGGATCGGAAACCGGTCGCCGGCGTCAACGCCACCTACCCGACCTTCGTCTGCGGCGATGTTGTCGTGAAGCTGTTCGGCCGGTCGCCGGCATGGTCGCGCAGCTTCGCGGCCGAGCACGCGGCGCACCGGCTGATCGCGACCGATCCGGCGATCGCCGCGCCGACGCTGTTGGGCGACGGCCGACTGTTCGACGACAACAACGCGCCCTGGCCCTATCTGATCACCACGCGCATGCCCGGGATCGCGTCGCCACGGGCCGAGCTGTCGGCCGCGCAGCGGCACGCGTTGGCCATCGACCTAGGCCGGCAGGTCCGGCGCGTGCACGCGTTGGCGTCGTCGGGCGTGGCGACGGCGGCGGACTGGCGGGCCGGAAACGTCGCCGCGGCGGCGGCGGAAAGCTCGCTGCCACCGCATCTGGTCGCACAGGTCGACGATTATCTCGGCCGGCTCGGGCCGTTCGACACGGTCTTCGTGCATGGCGATCTCTGCGCCAACCACGTATTCGTGAAAGATGGCCGCCTGGCCGGAATCATCGACTGGGGCGACGCGATGGCGACCGACCGGCACTACGAGCTGATCCAGATCTTCCGCGACACGTTCGCCTGCGACAAGGCGCTGTTCGCCGCGTTCCTGGACGCGAGCGACTGGCCGGTGGCCGAGGACTTCGCGCAAAAGGCGTTGGGCCTCGCCCTGCACCGGCAGGCGATCGGCCTCGCCCAGCACCATACGATGGACGTCTTCGAACCCATCGCCGCCCGCTTTCCGGTCCAAGACATCGCCACGCTCGATGAGCTGGCGACCGAACTGTTCGCGGGCCAGGTGTGATCTCTCAATAGGTTGCCCATGCGGCCCCGTAACCGGGGCAAAAGACCGGGCCGTTTTGTCATTGTCCCACGGTCGTGCCGGCCCGCACGGCCTTGAAGAAAGCGCCGAGGACCCACCCCCCATTGTCATGCCGGCGGCGGCCGGCATCCATGGGACTGGCCGCCCGCCGAACGACAACGCCGTCGGGGCCTCGGCACCGGCAACGGTCTCCCGCCACGGTCATACCGATGGAGCCTGCCCCGGCGCGGGCCGGGCCCGCCATGCATGGGCACCCGACCGCCGGCGCGGCGCTTGCCGGCGAAGCCCATGGATGCCGGCCTCCGCCGGCATGACGACGAAATTAGTTGGGGCAGTCCCTA
>JANQKO010000024.1 GCA_028281075.1 Alphaproteobacteria bacterium
TATCTCCCGGACGCGGAATGGCGGACAGCCACCGGCGGCCGCCGCATCGCCGCCTTCACGCCGTTCCAGGTGCCGCCGGCCGACGACGTGGTCGATGCCGGCGGCCGGCAGGGCCGCAAGTTCACGGCCGAGCGGGCGCAGGACGACGTCAACGTGTTCGACGCGCTGGGCGGCCATATCGCGGCCCATCGCCGGCAGGGCCGGCGGATCGTCGTCGCCGGCTACAGCGCCGGCTCGGCCGACCGCCTGAGCCTGGTGCTGCGGGACCACGGCATCGACGGCTTGACGCCGGCCGCCGACGGGCCGGCTGTCGAGGCCCTGCCGCCCGACGCCGTCGGCCTGGTCGTGCTGCCGCTGGAGGATGGGTTCGAGACCGACGACCTGACGGTGATCGGCGAGCAGGACATCCTCGGCGACCGGCTGGTCCGGACCCAGCGCCGCAGCCGCCGCGCCGAGGACATGATCAGCGAGGTCGCCGAGCTGGCGACGGGCGACCTGGTGGTGCATGTCGAGCACGGCATCGGCCGCTACGAGGGCCTGCGGACCATCGACGTCGGCGGCGCGCCGCACGACTGCCTGCACGTCACCTATGACGGCGGCGACAAGCTCTACGTGCCGGTCGAGAATATCGAGGTGCTGTCGCGCTACGGCTCGGAGAACCTGAGCGTGCCGCTGGACCGGCTGGGCGGCGCCGGCTGGCAGGCCCGCAAGGCGCGGCTGAAGCAGCGTATCCGCGACATCGCCGAGCAGTTGATCAAGGTAGCGGCGGCCCGCGAGCTGAAATCGGCGATCCGGATCCAGCCGCCCGACGGCATGTTCGACGAGTTCTGCGCCCGCTTCCCCTACGAGGAGACCGAGGACCAGATCAACGCCATCGGCGACGTCTTCGCCGACCTCGGCCGCGGCCGGCCCATGGACCGCCTGGTCTGCGGCGACGTCGGCTTCGGCAAGACCGAGGTGGCTTTGCGCGCGGCCTTCGCGGCGGTGATGACGGGCGGGCAGGTGGCCGTGGTGACGCCGACGACGCTGCTGTCGCGCCAGCATTACCAGACCTTCACCGACCGCTTCGCCGGCATGCCGGTCAAGGTGCGGCAGTTGTCGCGCATGGTGCCCGCGAAAGAGGCGACCGAGACCCGCGGCGGGCTTGCCGGCGGCGACGTCGACATCGTCATCGGCACGCACGCGCTGCTGGCCAAGTCGGTGCGCTTCAAGAACCTGACGCTACTGATCGTCGACGAGGAGCAGCATTTCGGCGTTACCCACAAGGAGCGCCTGAAGCAGTTGAAGGCGAACGTGCACGTGCTGACGCTGTCGGCGACGCCGATCCCGCGCACGCTGCAGCTCGCCATGAGCGGGGTCAAGGAGCTGAGCCTGATCGCGACGCCGCCGGTCGACCGGCTGGCCGTGCGCACCTTCGTGCTGCCGTTCGACGAGGTCGTCGTGCGCGAGGCGGTGCTGCGCGAGCACTATCGCGGTGGCCAGACCTTCTATGTCTGTCCGCGCATCGGCGACCTGCCCGAGGCCGAGCGGTTCCTGCGCGAGCACGTGCCGGAAGTGAAATACGTCGTCGCGCACGGCCAGATGCCGCCGACCCAGCTCGAGGACGTGATGAGCCGGTTCTACGATGGCGGCTACGACGTGCTGATCTCGACCACGATCATCGAATCCGGCCTCGACATCCCGTCGGCCAACACCATGGTCGTACACCGCGCCGACATGTTCGGGCTGGCCCAGCTCTACCAGCTCCGCGGCCGCATCGGCCGCTCGAAGGTCCGGGCCTACGCCTATTTCACGCTGCCGCCGCGCAAGACGCCGACGGCGAACGCCGAGAAGCGGCTGAAGGTGCTGCAGTCGCTCGATACGCTCGGCGCGGGTTTCAGCCTGGCCAGCCACGATCTCGACATCCGTGGTGCCGGCAACCTGCTGGGCGAGGAGCAGTCGGGTCATATCCGCGAGGTCGGGCTGGAACTCTACCAGCAGATGCTGGAAGAGGCGGTGGCGGTGGCCAAGGGCGGCGAGGACGCCGGCGGCGCCGACATCGGCTGGTCGCCGCAGATCAATATCGGCACGGCGGTGCTGATCCCCGAGCGCTACGTCGCCGACCTGAACGTGCGGCTGGGCCTCTACCGCCGGCTCGGGCACCTGGAGGACCAGGCTGAGATCGACGGCTTCGCGGCCGAGTTGATCGACCGCTTCGGGCCGCTGCCGACCGAGGTCGAGCACCTGCTGCGGATCGTCGCCATCAAGCGGCTCTGCCGGCAGGCCAATGTCGAGAAGCTGGAGGCCGGGCCCAAGGGCGCGACGCTGGCGTTCAGGAACGATTCATTCGCCGATCCGGCCGGCCTCGTCGGCTTCATCAACGAGCAGGCCGGCACGGCGAAGCTGCGGCCGGACCACCGGCTGGTCTATATGCGGCAGTGGGACGCGGCCGACGACCGGTTGCAAGGCGCGCACGACCTGGTGCGGCGGCTGGCCAAGCTGGCTCAGTCGCCGGCGGCTTCCTCGGCGGCCTGAGCCATCGGCGCGGGCCGCGCCGCCGCCGTCGCCTCGGCCACCGGTGTCTCCGCCACTGTCGTCTCGGCTCCCGTCTCGCGGGTGGTCAGGTCGAAGACGTTGACCAGCACCGAGGGGTCCTGGGCGCCGGAGACGGCGTACTTCCGGTCGATGATGAAGCAGGGCACGCCGTTGATGCCCATGCGCCGGGCCAGCATCTCCTCGGCCTTGACCTCCTCGACGTCGACGTCGTTCGCGAAGTTGCCGGCGACCTCGCCGGCCGGCATGCCGCAGGCATCGGCGATCTCGGTCAGCACGGCCCGGTCGCCGATATCGGCGCCCTCGTGGAAATAGCGGATGAACAGCGCCTCGACCACGGCGTCCTGCACGCCGGCCGCCGCGGCCCAGCGGATCAGGCGGTGCGAATCGAAGGTGTTGGGCTGCTGCCGGATGGCGTCGAACTGGAAGTCCAGTTCCTCGCTGCGGCCGGCCGCCTCGATATTGGCGTAGATCTTGGACGCGCGCTCCGGCCCGCCGAACTTCAGGCTCAGATATTGCGGCCGCGGCATGCCGCCGGCCGGCATGTCCGGATTGAGCTGAAACGGCCGCCAGCCGATCTGGTAGTCGAACTGCGGCCGCTCGGCCACGGCCTTCTCCAGCCGGCGCTTGCCGATGAAGCACCAGGGACACACGGTATCGGAAATGATGTCGATCGAGATCATCGCGAGACTGCCAATGGGTTGGAGAACGGCCGCATACGACAGGCCAACGGCATAAGATAGGAGCTAAGGCGGCGTTCGTTAAGCCATAATCCAGCCCACCGCCGATCACACCAGCGCGAGGCGGCGGCTTGACCCGGCCGGTGCGGCATTCGAGAGTGCGGACAACATCGTTAACGGCAGGTGAAGGGACCGGCGCGGCATGACGGCATTCGATCTCAACGGCAGGGTGGCGCTGGTCACCGGGGCCTCCAGCGGGCTCGGCCACCGCTTCGCCCTGACGCTGGCCCGGGCCGGCGCCCATGTCGCCATCGCCGCCCGGCGCGCCGAGCGCCTGGCCGACCTGCAGACCGAGATCGAGGCCTTCGACGGCCGGGCGCTGCCGATCCGGCTCGACGTGCGCGATCCCGACGATATCGCCGCCGCCGTCGACGCGGCCGAGACCGAGCTCGGCCCGATCGGCATTCTCGTCAACAATGCCGGCGTCGCCGTGCAGAAGCCGGCCCAGGACTTCACGGCGGACGACTACGAATTCGTCATGGACACCAACTTGAAGGGGTCCTGGTTCCTGGCCCAGTCCGTGGGCAAGCGCATGATCAGCCACGGCCATGGCGGCAAGATCATCAACATCGCCTCGGTGCTGGCGCTGCGCGTCGTCAGCCAGCTCGCGCTCTACGCCATGTCGAAGGCGGCCGTGGCGCAGATGACCAGGGCCCTGGCGCTGGAATGGTCGCGCTACGACATCCAGGTGAACGCCATCTGTCCGGGCTATATCGAGACCGAGATGAACCGCGACTACTGGCAGACGCCGGGCGGGCAGGCGCTGATCAACATGCTGCCGCGGCGGCGGGTCGGCCAGCCGGACGTGCTCGACGGCACGCTCCTGCTGCTGGCCTCGGCGCAGTCCGATTTCATGACCGGCGCGGTGATCCCGGTCGACGATGCCCAGACGCTGATGTGAGGAACGGCCGGCGATGACGCTTCCGCTCGACAAGGACCTGAAATTCGGACTGCAGACGCTGCACCGGCGCACCGAGCCGGCGACCGGCCCCTGGCGGCCCGATATCACCGACGCTCGCACGCTGGTCGGGCTGATCGACCGGCTGGGCTACGATTCGCTCTGGGTCGGCGACCACGTGGCCTTCGCCATCCCGATCCTCGATCCGCTGATCCAGCTTGCCCAGGCCGCCGTGCTGAGCGACCGGCTGATGCTGGGCACCGGGATCTACCTGCTGCCGCTCAGGCATCCGGGTCCGGTCGCCAAACAGGTGGCGACGCTGGACCTGCTCTGCGGCGGCCGGCTGATCTTCGGCGTCGGCGTCGGCGGCGAGTTCAAGACCGACTATGCCGTCTCCGGCGTGCCCATGAACGAGCGCGGCGCCCGGCTCAACGAGAGCATCGAGGTGCTGCGCGCCCTCTGGCGCGGCGAGACGGTGAGCCATGCCGGCCGCTTCTTCCCGTTCGACGACATCACCATGCAGCCGGCGCCGCATCGGCCGGGCGGCCCGCCGATCTGGTGCGGCGGCCGCTCGGACGCGGCGCTGGCGCGCGCCGGCCGCATGGCCGATGGCTATATCTCCTACGTGGTGACGCCGGAGATGTTCGCCGACTCGATGCGCAAGATCACCGCCGCCGCCGAGGCCGCCAGGCGCGAGGTCACGCGCTTCGGCACCGGCCACCTGCTGTTCGCCCGCATCGACGACAGCTACGAAAAGGCGCTCGACGCCGCCACCGAGACCTTGAGCGTCCGCTATGCCATGGACTTCCGCAAGCCGGCCATGAAGTATTGCGCGCTGGGCCGGCCCGAGGACGTCGCCGAAAAGATCGCCCAATTCCACGCCGCCGGCTGCCGCCACGTCGTCATGGACCTGGTCGGCCCCTACGAGGAACGCGACCAGCAGATCGAATGGTTCGCCAAGGAGGTGCGGCCGCTGGTGGCGGGGCTGGGATAGGCTATCCCGTCGCCGCGACGATCTCGACCAATTCGATATCGAAGGTGAGGTCTTCGCCGGCGAGCGGGTGATTGGCGTCCAGGACCACGGTGGCGTCGGTGACCTCGACGACCGTCAGGATCAGGTTTTCGCCGTTCGATGCCTTTGCCTGCAGGCGGTTGCCGACGCTGATATCGATGCCGTCCGGCATCATGGTGCGTTCGACGGTCTGGATGGCGTCCGGGCGGTGCGGGCCGTAGGCGTTTTCGGCCGCGATCTCGATCGTGGCGGTATCGCCGACCGCCATGCCGACGACGGACTCCGCAAGCTGCGGGATGATCGTGTTATCGCCGATCTCGAATTGCAGCGGATCGCGGCCCTCGGACGAATCGAAAACCGTGCCGTCCGTCAACTTCCCGCTGTAGTGAATCCGGACCGTATCTCCGGTGCTGGCCTGGGCCATGGCATGTCTCCTTGCTTTCCCAGTGCAAACGCGACCTGGTCAATCTGGCGACATACCGAACCGTGGTCGGCCGACAGCAATCGACCCGGGATCCCCCGGCAAACCTCCAAAACTGCCGGCCAACCTATCAGCGCCGGCCCGATGCCGCAATCCAAGCGACCGGCGGGCACGGACCGTCGGCACACGGGTGACGACTGTCAGCGCGCGGCCGTCCCGGCCAGCGCCCCCAACGTGCTGATGCCGTGCGCCATACGGGCGTCCCAGGGATGGCCGCAACTGACGCGCAGACAGTTGGCGTAGCGGCTGCCGGCGGAAAAGGCGTCGCCCGGCGCGAAGCAGATGCCTTCGTCCAGCGCCCGGACGAAGAGATCACGGGTCCGCGCGCCGCGCGGCAGGACCAGCCAGAGCACGAAGCCGCCGGCCGGCCGGCTCATGCGCGTGCCGGCCGGAAAAGCCTTGTCGATGGCCCGCATCATGCGGTCGATATTGTCCTGGAAGGTCCGCCGGATGCGGCGCAGGTGGCTGTCATAGCCGCCGGACGACAGGAAGTCCGCCAACGCCACCTGCGGCAGGGCCGGGCCGCAGAGCGTGAAGGCGAACTTGTTGTCCAGCACCCGCGCCATGTGCCGCCTGGTGGCGATCCAGCCGATGCGATAGCCCGGCGCCACGGTCTTCGAGAAAGAGCTGCAATAGATGATGTCGGCATCCGGATCGAGGGCCATGAAGGGCCTGGGCCGCTCGGCGCCGAAATAGATGTCGCCGTAGATGTCGTCCTCGATCAGCGGCACGCGGTGCCTGGCCAGCAGCGCCAGCACCGTCCGCTTCCTGTCCTCGGGCATGGTGCAGCCGAGCGGATTGTTGAAGCTGGAGGCGAACAGGCAGGCGGCGACCGACTTCGTCCGCAGCGCCTGGTCCAAGGCCGCGGGATCGACGCCGGTGTCCGCGTCCGTCGGCAGCTCCAGCGCCTTCAGGCCGTGCGCCTCGATCACCTGCAGCAGGCCGAAGTAGGTGGGCGACTCGATGGCGATGGTATCGCCGGGTCGGGCGACCGTCTTCAGCGCCAGCGTCAGTGCCTCGGTGCAGCCGCAGGTGATGGCGATGTCGTCGGGCGCCAGCGCCTGGCCCCAGCGCAGGGCACGCCGCGCGATCTCACCGCGCAGCCGGGCATCGCCCCGGGGATGCGTGTAGACGTTGTTTTCCGTGCCGCTGACCCGGGCCGCGCGGGCCAGAAAGCGGTCGAGCCGCCCGGCCGCCAGCAGGTCGGGACTGGGAATGGCGCAGCCCAGCGGCACGAGATCGGGATCGGCGGCATATTCCAGCAGGTTCACCACCAGGCCGGAGATGGTCACCCGGGTGGGCCTGGCCGGCGGTCTCGTCATGGCCGGGGTCCGCAGCGACACCGGCGCGCCGCGCGCCACATAGAAACCCGACTTGGGCCGGGCCTCGAGGATGCCCCGGTCCTCGAGCAGGCGGTAGGCCTGCAGCACGGTCGAGATGCTGGCCTGGCGCTGCCGGCTGATCTCACGCACCGACGGCACGCGCGACCCCGGCGGCAGCGTGCCGCCGTCGACGAGATCGGTGATGAAGCCCGCCAACTCCTCGTAGCGGTAACGCGGTTCCCCGCCCATGATCTCTCCATCCGTTCGACGGCCGGTCCATAACAGAATACAGTTTCTAATCTGTTATGGGCACAATTTTCATTTTCTGTAACTGTTATCGCTGGACCAGGGTTGCTATTTCCTGGGCGCCGAGCTGCCGTTTCCCGGCCACCATCAATTGGAAACCGAGAGGCGCGCAGCCGATCAAAGGAGGACCCGATGGCGACGTTTCCGAAGAACGACATCATTTCGCTGACCGGCGAGACGGTGCGGTACGACCTGGCCGAGAGCGTCGGACCGGACATCCGCCTGGGCGACCTGCTGGCGGCGGCGGGCGACGCCGATCTCGGCGACCTGATGCTGGGCTACCGCACGGCCGAGGGCGACGCGCGGCTGCGCGAGATCATCGCCGCGGAGCACGGCGTGACGGCGGACGATGTCGTGATCACCGTGGGCGGCATGCAGGCGCTGTTCCTGACCGCCTTCATTCTCTGCGATCCGGGCGACGAGGCGGTGACGACGTCGCCGTTGTTTCCCTTGGCGCGCAACGTGCTGGACGCCGTGCGCGCGGACGTGAAAACGCTGCGGCTCGGCTTCGAGCGCGGCTACCGGCTCGATCTCGACGAACTGGAACGGCAACTCTCCGCCCGCACCAGGCTGGTCAGCCTGGCCTCGCCGCAGAACCCGTCCGGCGTCGCCGTGCCGGCCGGAACCCTACGCGACGTGATCGCCCTGATGGCGGCGAAATGTCCCGACGCCTACCTGCTGCTGGACGAGACCTATCGCGACGCGGTCTACGGCGACGACCCGGTGGCGCCGAGCGGCGTCACCCTCGGCCCCAAGGTGATCTCCTGCGCCTCGCTGTCGAAATGCCATGGCGCGCCCGGCCTGCGGCTGGGCTGGGCGATCAGCCAGGACCCGGCGCTGCGCGAGCAACTGGTGCTGGGCAAGTTCAACACCGCGATCGCCAACTCCGCGATCGACGAGGCGCTGGCCCTGAAAGTGCTCGAACGGCGCGACCGCATCATCGGCGACCGGCGGCGGCATCTGGCCGACGGCCTGGCGCGGACGGCGGCCTGGGCGAAAG
>JANQKO010000463.1 GCA_028281075.1 Alphaproteobacteria bacterium
CGGCGCGTCGGTGGGAAACGTGGCGATCCAGGCCGCGTCGGAGGCGTTCTCGGCGGCCCAGTCCATGCCGGTCAGCACGCCGGCAAGCGGGCCGGCGAAGCCGTCGATGACATCGGGCACGACCGGCAGGCCGTGGGCGGCGAAGCGGGCGGGGTCGCCATTGGCGTTCAGGACCAGCGCCGCGACCTGTGGCCGGGCGCGCGCGATGATGCGGTCGAGCAGCGTAAGGCCGGCGAGCCGGCGCAGGCACTTGTCGCCACCGCCCATGCGCCGGGCCCGCCCGCCGGCGAGAAGAATGCCGATGATGCCGGAGGTCATGTGGGAGGGTGGGTTCTGGGCGGGTGGGAAAGGGCATCGGATTCAGTTGCCCTCACCCAACCCTCTCCCGCAAGCGGGAGAGGGCTATCGCAAGCGGCGCGGCAATACTCTCCCCTCTCCCGCTTGCGGGAGAGAGATAGGGTAAGGGCTCGCAGAGGTGAGCTAGTGTGCATCCACGTCATCCGCCAGGCTCGCCTTGCGGCTCAGCCGTTTGCTCTCCGCCGGCACGGTGTCGGGGTCGGCGTCGTAGACCAGGCGCTGTTCGCCCGAGAGGCAGTAGAAGCGCTTGCCCTTGGCGCGGCCGATGAGCGTCAGGCCGGCCTGGCGGGCGAGCGCGACGCCCCAGGCGGTGAAGCCGGAGCGGGAGATCAGGATCGGCAAGCCCATCTGCACCGTCTTGATCACCATCTCGGAGGTCAGCCGGCCGGTGGTGTAGAAGATCTTGTCGGCCGCGCCGACGCCGTTCAGGTACATCCAGCCGGCGATCTTGTCGATGGCGTTGTGGCGGCCGACGTCCTCCATGTAGACCAGCGGCCGGTCGCGCTCGCAGAGCACGCAGCCATGGATGGCGCCGGCGGTGAGATAGAGGCTGGGGCTGGTGTTGATCTTGCCGGTCAGCGCGTAGAGCCAGGAGGTCCTGAGCACCGCGTCGGCCGGCAGCGCCACACGCTCGAACTTCTCCATGACGTCGCCGAAGACCGTGCCCTGGGCGCAGCCCGAGGTCAGCGTCTTCTTCTTCAGCTTCTCCTCGTAGTCGGTCTCGCGCGCGGTGCGCACGACGACCACGTCGAGCTCGTCGTCATGGTCGATGCCGACGATGGCGTCGTCGGACCGCAGCATGTTCTGGTTCAGGAGATAGCCGACGGCGAGATAATCGGCATAGTCGCCGATCGTCATCATGGTGACGATCTCCCGGCCGTTCAGGAACAGCGTCAGCGGCCGCTCGACCACGACCGGAACGTCGACCGGCCGGCCGGCATGGTCGACGCCCGAGAGGCGTTCCGACAGGCGCGGGTCGTCGGGGTTCGGCCGGACTTCGAATTCCTTCATGGCCCTACTATGCGCGGATAAAAGCGAATACGTCAAAATCTTCTATATTTCAGATAATTACGCCCCATAGCGCAATCAATGGCTCAACCGTGCCGGTTGCCGGCCCGTGCCATCACTGCTGACAGAAACCGACGCGGCAAGCGGGCTATACTGATGCTTCCGAGAATCAACAGCGCCGTCTAACCATTCGTATTTATTGCCCATGTCTCCACCCCTCATTCCCAACACCGTCGCCCGCCGGCTGTTTCTGGAACGGCAGGGACTGGCGCGGGCACCGCACCGGAAACTGAGCCGGAAGGGCCTGCTGGACCTGATCGAAGGGCTCGGTTTCGTGCAGGTCGACAGCATCAACACGGTCGAGCGGGCGCACCACCAGATCCTGTTCGCGCGCAACCAGACCTACCGGCAGGCGCAGCTCACCCGGCTGCACGAACGCGACGCCGCGGTGTTCGAGAACTGGACGCATGACGCGTCGATCATCCCGACCGCGTTCTATCCCTACTGGCGGCCGAAGTTCGCGCGCGAGGCGGCGCGGCTGACGGAACGCTGGCGCAAGTGGCGGCGCGACGGCTTCGAGGCGGTGCTGAACCAGGTGCTGGACCGGGTGGCCGACGGCGGGCCGGTGATGGCGCGCGACCTGGGCGACGGCGAGAAGAAGAATGCCGGCGGCTGGTGGGACTGGCATCCGTCGAAAACGGCGCTGGAGTTTCATTGGCGCACCGGCGCGCTGGCCGTGGCGCGGCGCGAGGGCTTCCAGAAGGTCTACGACCTGACCGAGCGGGTGATCCCCGAGGCGCACCGGACGCACGAACCGGACGATGCCGCGTTCATCGACTGGGCCTGCCGCGGCGCGCTGGACCGGCTGGGCTTCGCGACCTCGGGCGAGCTGGCCGCCTTCTGGGCCCTGGTGACGCCGGACGAGGCCAAGCGCTGGTGCCGCGCGAAGCGCGAGGCCGGCGAGATCATCGAGGTGCTGGTCGCGCCGGCCGACGACGGCAAGCCGCGCGCCGCCCTCGCCTGGCCCGACCTGCCGGACCGGCTGGACGAGGTGCCGCCACCGCCAGGCCGGGTCCGCACGCTGAGCCCGTTCGACCCGCTGTTGCGCGACCGCGGCCGGGCGCAGCGGCTGTTCGGCTTCGACTACCGGATCGAGGTCTTCGTGCCCGAGGCCAAGCGGCGCTACGGCTATTACGTGTTTCCGCTGCTGGAGGGCGACCGGCTGATCGGCCGCATCGACATGAAGCACGAGCGGCAGGCGGGCGTGCTGCGGGTCAAGGGCCTGTGGCTGGAGCCGAAGGTGCGGCGATCGCGCGGCCGCATGGACGGCATTGCCGCCGAGCTCGAGCGCATGCGCCGCTTCACCGCCGCCGACCGGGTTGCGTTCGACGACGGGTATCTGAGGTCGGCGGATTAGGCAGAGTCCGCCAACAGTTAACCCGCATTTCTCCCCACCATCACGGTCTGCGACGACGCAACCGAGGACGTCGTGGTGCGGGGGGAGCGGCTGAGCGACCTCGTCGGCAACGTTTCTTTCGCCGAAATGATGTTCCTGCTGTTGAGCGGGCGACGGCCGGACCCGGCGCAGGCGCGGGTGCTGGACGCGCTCTTGGTGGCCTCGATGGAGCACGGCGCGCGCCGCCGTCGATGATCGCGCGCTGCTTCGCTTCCTACGGCACCACGATCCAGGCGGCGATGGCCGGCGGTATTCTCGCCTTCGGCGACGTCATGGGCGGCGCCGGCGAGCAGTTCGCGAAGCTGCTGACCGATGCCATGCCGGCGGACGGCACCGACGACGCCTTGGAAGCGGCGGCGCGGCGGGTCGTGACCGATGCGCGCGGCGGGCGAGCGGGTGCCGGGCTTCGGCATTCCGCTGCACGGCGCCGATCCGCGGTCGCCCACGCTGCTGCAAATCGCCGACGCCGAGGGCGTGTCCGGCCGCTACTGCCGTCTCGCGCGGCAGATCGAGCGGGAGATCGCAGCGGCGGCGGGCCGGGCGATCCCGATGAACCTCGACGGCGTGATCGCCGCGGTCATCCTCGACCTCGGCTTTCCCTGGCAGGCCGCCCGCGCCTTCCTGATCACGCCGCGCTCGGTCAGCCTCGCCGCCCACTACCTGGAGGAACGGGCGCAGGGCACCCGCTGGCGGCACCTGCCGGCCGACGACATCAGTTACGCGTCCGACTGATCCGCTTCCCGGGCCAGCGCCTCGAAGTGTTCGAAGGTGAGCGCGTGCGCCATTTCGACCAACGCGGCCAGGTCGTCGACCATGGCCGGACGTACCGCTACGCTCATCGTCTACTTCGCTGAATTGCTGCCATAGACTAGCGCATTCGCCGCGTCGGCATTCCGCTATCGCCGCCGACGACAAGATCCTTCATCATGATCGAATTCAATGGCATTGCGGATCAGCGCATGACGGCTGTGGAAGGCGTCCTCGGGCAATGCAAGGCGCTCCTCGCCAACCTGGCGGCAGCGGAAGTCGCGACCATGCGCGACGGCCTGCCCATGGCGCCGCCGTCCCGCGCGCCGGCGCCCGCGTCCCTGCCCGTGCTGGCATGGCTCGCCGACCTGCCGGCGCTGGCGACGCCGGCAACGTTGCCGCTCGTGACCGCTCTAATCACGGCGGCGCCGGATCTCGCCTGGGGACAAACCTATGCGACCGATGAGGTGCCGGCCGGGTTTTTGAAAGGTTACGGCTGGAGCGAGCTGGTCGGCGCGCGTGGCCCCTATGCCAGCCCAGATCTGGCGCTCGGTTTTCTCCTGCTGGGACCGGACACCATCTATCCATTGCATCGGCACGCGGCCGAGGAAGTTTATGTGGTCTTGGCCGGCACGGCCGAATGGCGACGGGGTCGGGCGCCGTTCCAACCGCGACCGCCGGGCACGGTCATTCACCACCCACCCTGGCTGCCGCATGCCATGCGCACGGCCCGGGAGCCACTGCTGGCGCTCTATCTTTGGCGCGGCGGCGACCTGACGGAAAAGTCTCGATTTTCGGACGCCGACGAGACGTAGTTCCGATGACAACAACCATGGCGCCGATCGGAGTCAAATATACTGTCACTGGAACTGCTTGTGCTCGGCGAGGAGATGCCAGTGCCAGGAGCCGGGCTTGCTGTGCTCGCGGTCGGTGAGGGATAGGAGCTCAAAGCCGGCGAAGAGGGCGACCAGCCCGGCGGCGTCGCAGTAGAAGTGCGGATGGTCCTTGTCGCCATCGCCGTCGCGGACGAAGGTGTCGGGCGCGATTTCGGTGCCCTCGCCATAGTTGGCGTTGCGTTTCGACAGCATGGTGCCCTGGTAGACACCGCCCGGCCGCAGGACACGGGCGATCTCGGCGATGGCACGGCGCACGATCTGGCCGTCGCCGTGATAGATCACGTTGAACGACAGCACGTAGTCGAAGGCCGCGTCGGGATACGGCAGGGCGGTCATGTAGCCGACGCCGGCCTCGACGGCCAGGCTGGCCGCGGCGGCCTGCGTCCGCAGCTCGCGAATGCCGGTCTCGCTGCCGTCGAGCGCCGCGGTCTCGAAGCCGAGGCCGGCGAGCGCCATGGCATGACGGCCGACACCGCAGCCGAGATCGAGCGCGCGGCGGCCGCCGCGGTCGCGGACCAGCCTGGCGCCATCGAGCACGTCGGCCTCGGGCGTCTGCCAGTCGGCCCGGCCCTCGGGCGTCCGCCAGAGATTGTCCCAGGCGCGGTGCGCGGTCGCGGTCTCGTTCATCGCCGTCCCCTTCCCGTCAGTTGGCCAGAATACGCCGCCGCAGCGTCCCGCCAAAACGTTCGACGGCCAGGACCAGCGCGAAAATCAGCAGAATGATGGTCATCGCCGTCCGATAGTCGAACAGGTCCATGGCCACCTTCAGCTCGAGCCCGATGCCACCGGCGCCGACCAGGCCCAGCACCACGGACGAGCGTGTCGATTTTTCCAGCGCGAACAGCGCCGTGGTCACGAAGGCCGGCATCGCCGCCGGCACCACGGTGCAGAAGATGGTGTCGACCCGCGAGGCGCCGACGGCGGTCAGCGCCTCCTGCGGTCCCTTGTCGACGTCCTCCATGGCCTCGGCGAAGAAACGGCCGCAGAAGCCGATGGTGTCGACGACGATGGCGAGCGTGCCGGCGAACGGGCCGAGACCGACGGTGATGACGAAGATCAGCGCCCAGACCAGGTCGGGCACGGTGCGGAACAGCGCGATCAGGCCGCGCGTCGCGGTGTTGACCCAGCGGCCGGCGAGGCCGCGCGCGGCGAGGATGCCGAGCGGCAGGCTGAGCGCGACGCCGACGACGGTGCCGACCAGCGCCATCTGGAAGGTCTCGAGCACGGCGCCGCCAATGCGGTCGAAGCGGTCGAGGCTGGGCGGCCAGGACCGGGCCAGGAAGTCGCCCAGCGCCGGCAGGCCGCGGCCGAGCTCGGCGAACGACCAGCCGGCACCCTCGAACGACCAGACCAGGAAGGCGACGACGGCCACATAGAGCACGAAGGTGACGGCGTTCGGGCGCGCGTGGCGCGGCGGCGGCGCCATGCCCGCCCCGGCCCGCCGCGCGACCGCCGGCTCAGTCATAGATGTGCCGCAGCGCCGCGGCGCTGAGATCGGCGGCCGGCGCGTCGACGGCGAGACGCCCGGCGCGCAGGCCGATGACGCGGTCGGCATAGGTCAGCGCGTGGTCGAGATGATGCGAGGTAAAGACCAGCGTCAGGCCCCGCTCGCGGATCAGCGAGACGAAGAGCCGCATCACCTCCTCGCCGGCGACCGGATCGAGGCTGGCGACGGGCTCGTCGGCGATGATCAGGCGTGGCCGCTGCATCAGCGCCCGGGCGATGGCGACCCGCTGCGACTGACCGCCCGACAGCCGGTCGGCCCGGCGGCCGGCGATCCCGGCGAGGCCGACCTGGTCGAGGCAGGCCATGGCGCGGGCCCGCACCGTCGGCGGCGCCAGGCCGTGCGTCCAGTAGGCCGGCCCCCAGCGGTCGGCGAGCGCGCCGTGGATGACGTTCGACAGCGCCGAGAGGCGCGGCACCAGATTGTGCTTCTGGAACACGAAGCCGATCCGCGCGCGCAGGCGGCGCAACTGCCGCGGCGTGGCCGAGGTGACCGCGGTATCGAACAGGCGGATGCCGCCGGCCGTCGGCTCGATCAGGCGCACGCAGCAGCGCAGCAGGGTCGACTTGCCGGCGCCGTTGGCGCCGATCAGGGCCACCGCCTCGCCGCGTCGGACGCTGAACGACACGTCGCGGAAGACGTTGTCGGCGGCGAAGGCCTTG
>JANQKO010000038.1 GCA_028281075.1 Alphaproteobacteria bacterium
CACGTGGCCCTCCTCGCCCGTCGACATGCCGCCCGACGTGATCAGCAGATCGTGACCGTCGGCGGCGGCGGCCAGCGCCTCGCGCACCGTGTCGGCACGGTCGGCGAGGATGCCGAGATCGTCGACCGCGCAGCCGAGATTCTGCAGCAGCGCGATCAGAACCCGCCGGTTGCTGTCGAAGACGCCGCCCGGCCGCAGCGGCTGGCCCGGCTCCTGCAGTTCGTCGCCGGTCGAGAACGCCGCCACCCGCAGGCGCCGGTAGAGCCGCAGCCGGTCGCGGCCGATCGCCGCCATCACGCCCAGGTCCTGCGGCCGCAGGCGGTGTCCCCGGCGCAGCACGACGCTGCCGCGGCTGATGTCCTCGCCGGCCCGGCGCCGGTTGGCGCCGATCGTCAGGCCGGGCGGGACCACGACATCGTCGCCGTCGCGCCGGACGTCCTCCTGCATGACGACGGTGTCGGCGCCCCCGGGCATCACCGCGCCGGTGAATATCCGGGTGGCCTCTGCCGGGCCGACGGCGGCCGCCGCGGGATGGCCGGCCGCCGCGCGGGCGCGGACGGCGAGCCTGGTCTCGGTCTCGGAATGCAAGTCGGCGAAACGCAGCGCATAGCCGTCGACCGCGGCATTGTCGTGTTGCGGCACGTCGACCGTCGAGACGACGTCCTCGGCCAGCACGCGTCCGCCGGCGTCGGGCAGGGCGACGTCATCGATATCGGCTACCGGTACGACGCGCCGGTTCAGCACGGCCAGCGCGTCGGCCATGGTCATCAGCTTGCCGCCGAAGGCGAAGCAATCGTCGGTCAGTTGCGTCATGCCGCCGCGTCCTCGAACCCGCAGGCCCGCAGCACGATGTCGGCGATCGCCGCCACGTCGTCGAGGTCCACGACCGGCACCGGCGCGTTCGGCAGCGGCATGTCGGACGCGATCGCCTTGACATGCGGATCGCCCGCCGCCAACAGCGGCTTGCCGAGCGCGCCGCGATAGACCTCCAGCTTGGCATGCGCTTCGTGCTTGAAGCCCTCGACCAGCACCAGGTCCACCGGCGACATATGCGACAGCAGGTCGTCCAGCCCGGCCTCCGGCGTGTCCCGGTTCTCGTGCATCAGCGCCCAGCGGTTCGCCGACGAGACCATGACCTCGTGGGCGCCGGCCTCCCGGTGCCGGTACGAATCCTTGCCCGGCTTGTCGACGTCGAACGCGTGATGCGCGTGCTTGACCGTCGACACGCTGAGGCCGCGGCCGGTCAGCACCGGCAGCAGCCGGATCATCAAGGTCGTCTTGCCGCTGCCGCTCCAGCCGGCCAGCCCGAAGACCCTCATGTATCGTCGGTTCCAGTCCGCCGTATCTGGGCCAGGCCGGTCTCGGGCTGGGTGTCCTGGTCGGGCGCCGGGGTCGGTGGCGCCGGCGCCGTCATGTGGCGCAGGCCCAGGCGCAGGTAGTCATAGCCCGTGCACATGGTCAGGATCGCCGCCAGCCAGAGGCCGGCGACGCCGATCTCGATCACCGGGATCACCTGCCAGCCGGCATCGCCGACGATCAGGAAGCCGATCGCCAGCATCTGGACGCCGGTTTTCCATTTCGCCAGGCGGCTGACCGGCATGCCGACCCGGAGCTCGGCCAGATACTCGCGCAGGCCCGAGACCATGATCTCGCGGCAGAGGATCAGCACCGCCGGCAGAATCGTCCAGTCGTCGATCCGCCCGACATGCACCAGCATCAGGATCGTCGCCGCGACCAGCAGCTTGTCGGCCACCGGGTCCAGGAACCGGCCCAGGCCCGAGACCTCGTTGCGGCTGCGGGCCAGGTGGCCGTCCAGCCAGTCGGTCACGCCGGCGGCCGCGAACAGCCCGAGCGCGATCCAGTTGCCCAGCGGCGACGAGACATAGAACGATGCGATCAGCGCCGGGATCACGAGGATCCGCGACACCGTCAGCAGGTTGGGCAGACTGGTGATCATGCCGTCGGTTCCCCGCGGTCGTTGGCCGTCATCCTAACGCATCCGTGCCGGGCGGGCGAGGGGCCGTCGACGCGCCGGACCCCATGGCCGCGGATATCATGCTCACCCGTCGGGGTGAAAGAAATCATAAATGCGCCGGGCCACGGTCTTGCTGATTCCGGCGACGCCTTCAAGGTCCGCCAGCGCCGCCCGTTCGACGCCCTTGGCCGAGCCGAAATGGTTAAGCAGCGCCCGTTTCCGGCCCGGGCCGATACCGTCGATCTCGTCGAGCGCCGATTTGCCGACCGATTTGCCGCGCCGGGCGCGGTGGGTGCCGATGGCGAAGCGGTGGGCCTCGTCGCGCAGGCGCTGCAGATAGTAGAGCACCGGACTACGGGCATCCAGGCTGAAGGGCGGCCTGTCGGGCAGAAACAGCCGCTCGCGGCCGGCATTGCGGTCGGGGCCCTTGGCGATGGCGGCGACCGCGATGCCGGTGATGCCGAGATCGGCGAACACTTCCAGCGCCGCGGCAAGCTGGCCCGCACCGCCGTCGATCAGCACCAGATCGGGCCGTTCGCCGGCGACGCGGCGATTCGCCGCGGCCGACGGGTCGTCGCCGTCGTCGTCGTTCGCGTTTTCGGCCTTCAGCAGCCGCGAGAACCGGCGCCGCAGCACCTCGCGCATCATGGCGTAGTCGTCGCCCGGCGTCAGGCCGTCGCCGCGGATGTTGAACTTGCGATAGGCGTTCTTCAGCATGCCCTCGGGGCCGGCCACGATCATCCCGCCGATCGCGGCGGTGCCCTGGATATGGCTGTTGTCATAGACCTCGATCCGGGTGACCGGCCCGTCCAGGCCGAACACCTCGGCGACGCCGTCCAGCAGCTTGCGCTGGGCGCTGCTCTCGGCCAGGCGCCGTCCCAGGGCCTCGCGGGCGTTCACCGCGGCATGCCGGATCAGGTCGCGCTTGGCGCCGCGCTGCGGCCGCGACAGCCGTACCTTGTGGCCCGCCTTGATGGTCAGCGCCGCCTCGATCAGCGCGGCGGCGTCGATCTTCTCGTCGATCAGGATTTCGCGTGGCGGCGGCTTGTCGTCGTAGAACTGGCCGACGAAGGCGGCCACCACCTCGGCCGCGCTCTGCTCGCGGCCGTGGCTGGGGAAATAGGCCCGGTTGCCCCAATTCTGCCCGGCCCGGAAGAAGAACACCTGAATGCAGGTCTGCCCGGCCTCCTGGTGGGCGGCGATGACGTCGGCCTCGTCGACGCTGGCCACGTTGATGCCCTGGTGGGACTGGATATGCGCCAGCGCCCGCACGCGGTCGCGAAAGTGCGCGGCGGTCTCGAAATCGAGCGTGTCGCTGGCCGCGCGCATCCGGTCCGACAGGTCGCGCTGCACCTCCTGGCTGCGCCCGGACAGGAAGTCCGTCGCCTGGCGCACCAGGTCGACATAGTCGGTCGGCGAGATCCGGCCGACGCAGGGCGCGGTGCAGCGCTTGATCTGGTACTGCAGGCAGGGCCGGGTGCGGGAATCGAAGATGCTGTCCGAGCAGGAGCGCAGCGGAAAGGCCTTCTGCAGCGTGTTCAGGGTCTTGTTCACGGCGCCGGCCGACGCGAACGGCCCGAAATAGCGGCCCTTGCGGCTGCGGGCGCCCCGGTGCTTCAGCAGTTGCGGCCAGTCGTGGTCGCCGGTCAGCAGGATGAACGGATAGGACTTGTCGTCGCGCAGCAGGATGTTGAACCGCGGCCGCAGGCGCTTGATCAGATTGGACTCGAGCAGCAGCGCCTCGACCTCGGTATGGGTCGTCACCACCTCCAGGGCGTGGGTCAGGCTGACCATGCGCAGGATGCGGGTCGACAGGCCGGCCGGGTTCACGTAGCTCTGCACCCGGTTCTTCAGGCCTTTCGCCTTGCCGACATAGAGCACCTCGCCATCGGCCCCGATCATGCGGTAGACGCCGGGCGTGTTCGGGATCGTCTTCAGCGCCTGGCCGATCGCCGCGCGTCCGCGGTCGAGCGCCGCCATGCCGGATTCGGCCCCGGACGGTGCCGCGTCGCCCGGCAGACCGGCCGGCGCATCCTCAGGTTTTCGGGCTTTTGACATCCGCGTCCATTCTGGCGTGAACCGGCATCGGGTCAATCCGGGCGATGGCGCGAGGCCCGGCGCCGACGCGCGCGGACGACGACCGGCCGGCCGCGGCGACTATCCACGGAAGTTGTGGATAACTTTGTGGCAAACCAACCCAACGCCGCGACTCCGCCCCAGGATTCCGGCTTTTTCTAAGTGTTGCCGAAAAAATAGGCAATTATGTAAGTCTTTGAAATTATTAGACTAATGCAATCATTCTTGCCGGCAATCGGCATCCGGACAAGGGGGTAAATAGCCATTTAACAAAAACTTAACCGAATTTTTCGCCTGTGCACAAACGACCGATATTGACATGATCTCGGTTCAATGACGTCAAATTGCGTGGCTAGATATCGCCGGCCGGATGTTCGGATACCGCTTATGGTTAACGGAGGTTAACTTGGCTGTCGACCGGATGAATTCTTCGTGATCAAACAAAAGCGTTTTTTCACGACGGTCAGGTCTTAACCGAATCGATCTCATTCGCTCGAATTGTCCGGACCGGGCGGGGACCAGGTCAGATGCTGGCCGCCGTCGAGCGCGATCATCTGTCCCGTCATCGAGGGCATGTCCAGGATGAACCGGACCGTGGCGCAGATCTCCGCCGGCGTGGCGCCGCGTCCCAGCGGCGTCGACCGGCATTGGGCGTCGAACTGGGCCGCCGACTGACGGGCCGACGGCAGGGTCGGTCCGGGACCGATGGCGTTCACGCGGATGCGCGGCGCCAGGCCCATCGCCGTCGTCCGCGTCAGCGTCCAGAGCCCGGACTTGGCCGCGGTATAGGAGAGGAAGTAGGGCGTCAGCCGCCAGACGCGCTGGTCCAGGATGTTGATCACGTTGCCGTCGGCCCCGGCGGGAAGCTGCGCCGCGAACGCCCGGGTCAGCAGGGCCGGCGCGCGCAGATTGATGTCGATATGGGCATCCCAGGAATCCGGCGTCACCGTCTCGACCGTGTCCATCTCGAACAGCGAGGCGTTGTTGACCAGGCAGGTCAGCGGTCCGACCATATCGGCGGCCCGCGCGACCAGCGAGCCGGTTTCGCCGGCATCGGCCAGGTCGGCCCGCACCGCGCTGGCCGTGCCGCCGGCATCGGTGATCGCCCTGACGACGGCGTCGGCGTCGTCGCGGGACGACCGGTAATGCACGCCGACTGCCCAGCCGTGCGCCGCCAGGTCCAGCGCGATGGCGCGGCCGAGCCGCCGGCCCGCGCCCGTCACCAGCACGGCCTTTTGTCCGTCCGCCACGGTCATCGCCCTAGCCGGCCATGCCGGCGTGGTCGGCCATGGCCGAGACGCCGTGGAACAGGGCCCAGAGGTAGATCGCGTAGCCCACGGCCAGAACGCCGCCCGCCAGCCGGTTGATCGAGGCGCCGCGCAGCACGAACAGCAGCAGCACGACCGCCGAGGCCAGCATGAGCCAGAGATCGAAGGTCAGGAACTGGTCCGGCACCGGGATCGGGCGGACCATGGCGGTGACGCCCATGATGCCGAGGATGTTGAACAGGTTGGAGCCGACGACGTTGCCGACGGCGACGTCGCCGTGGCGGCGGACCGCGGCCACGACCGAGGTCGCCAGTTCCGGCAGCGAGGTGCCGATCGCGACCAGTGTCAGGCCGATCACCTCCTCCGGAATGCCGGCCGCGCGGGCGAGGCCGGTGGCGCCGTCCACCAGCAGCGTCGAGCCGGCGACGAGCCCGATCAGTCCGACCAGCACCAGCACCGAGGACACGAAGATCGAATGCGGCCGCACGGCGATGCCTTCGATCTCGTCGACGATGGCCTCGACGGTCTGGTCGCCGTTGCGCGACGACAGGTAGGAGCGGACCAGGAAGCCGATCAGCAGCGCCAGCATGATGGCGCCCTGCCAGAACTGGATCAGGCCGGTCCAGCAGAGCGCGACGAACAGCACGCTAACGGCGACCATGATGGCGCTGTCGCGGCGCACGCTTTCGGCGTTGCAGGCGATCGGGAAGATCACCGCGGGCACGCCCAGCACCAGCAGGATGTTGGCGATATTGCTGCCGACGACGTTGCCGATGGCGATTTCGGGGACGCCGGCGATCGCCGACTTGACGCAGACGACCAGCTCCGGCGACGAGGTGCCGAACGCCACCACGGTCAGGCCGATGACCAGCGGCGGCACGCCGAGGCGCTGGGCCAGGGCGACCGCGCCGCGCACCAGAACGTCGCCGCCGACCAGCAGTATGACCAGCCCGCCGGCGACCATCAGATACATCATACGAGCGACACTCGGCGGTTGCGGTCCTGCGGCGCCGGTCTTCCCCAAAGGTCCGGACGCCGAGGCCGACTTATAAAGGTGGTGTGCACGTCAGGTAAAGGCGGCGCGGTTTACGACGCGGCGGCGTCGCGCGGCGGTCCCTTCAGTTCGACCGTGTTGCCCTCGGGGTCCTTCAGGTAGAGGGACGGCCCGTCGCCCTCGGCGCCGTAGCGGGTGCCGGCCTCGCCGACCTCGACACCATGGGATGTCAGATAGTCGGTCAGCGCCGCCAGCTCGAAGCGGGCGATGCGCAGGGCAAGGTGGTCCATGTTGCGGCCTTCGGCCCCCGGCGCGGCCCCGCCGGCGCGGCCGAGCTTGCCGTCCACCGGCACCAGGTCGATCAGCGCCGCGCCGGCGCGCAGTTGCACCAGGCCCAGTTCGTCCAGCCGCCGCTCCTCGGGGCAGCCGAGGACGTCGCGGTAGAAGGCAAGCATGCGCGGCAGGTCGCTGACCCGCAGCACGACGTGATCGATGCCTTTGATGTCAATGGTCATGGCTGCCCGATCCGTTCCGTTAGGGACCCCGCCGGCCGCGTCCGCCGCGACGGCGCCCCCGCGCGCCGTCCAGCATATCCGGCGTCAGCACGACGGCGGCGTCGTTGTCGGTCGGCGGCGCGTCGTCGCGCGGCTTGGCGGCCTTGCGGCGCGATCCGCCGGCCGGCTTGGGCGCGCCGCCCTTGCCGCGGCGTCGCGGCCTGGCCTTGCCGTCGCCGTCCAGGGTTTCCAGCTCCATCTGCTCCAGCCGCTGGATCTCGTCGCGCAGCCGGGCCGCGTCCTCGAACTCCAGCTCGGCCGCCGCCGTGCGCATCTGCTTCTCCAGGTCCTCGATATGGGCCCTGAGGTTATGGCCGATCAGATGCGGCTTGTCGGGGTCGCCGGTGTCGACGGTGACACGATCGGCCTCGTAGACGCTCTGCATCACGTCGGAGATGTTCTTGCGCACTGATTCCGGGGTGATGCCGTTCTCGGCGTTGAAGGCCTGCTGCTTGGCGCGCCGGCGGTCGGTCTCTTCCAGCGCCCTGGTCAGGCTGTCGGTCATCCTGTCGGCATAGAGCACGACCCGGCCGTCGACGTTCCGCGCGGCGCGGCCGATGGTCTGGACCAGCGAGGTCTCCGAGCGCAGATAGCCTTCCTTGTCGGCGTCCAGGATCGCGACCAGCGCGCATTCGGGAATGTCCAGGCCCTCGCGCAGCAGGTTGATGCCGACCAGGATGTCGAACACGCCCAGCCGCAGGTCGCGGATGATCTCGATGCGTTCCAGCGTGTCGACGTCGGAATGCATGTAGCGGACCTTGAAGCCGGCCTCGTGCAGATAGTCGGTCAGGTCCTCGGCCATGCGTTTGGTCAGGGTCGTCACCAGAGCGCGGTAGCCCATGGAGATGACCTCGCGGCACTCCGCCATCAAGTCGTCGACCTGGCTTTCGACCGGGCGAACCTCGCAGGGCGGATCGGTCAGGCCGGTCGGCCGGATCACCTGCTCGACAAAGACGCCGCCGGTGCGCTCCATCTCCCACTTGCCGGGCGTCGCCGAGACGAACATCGATTGCGGCCGCATGGTGTCCCATTCGTCGAATTTCAGCGGCCGGTTGTCGACGCAGGACGGCAGCCGGAAGCCGAATTCAGACAGGGTCCATTTGCGGCGATAGTCGCCCCGGAACATGCCGCCTACTTGCGGTACGGTGATGTGGCTCTCGTCGACGATCAGCAGCGCATCGG
>JANQKO010000051.1 GCA_028281075.1 Alphaproteobacteria bacterium
TGGGCGGCGACCGCCTGGCGCAGCTCGGGAATGCCCATCATCGGCGGGTACTGATTTGGGTACTCGCGCGTCGCCGTATCGACCATGCGTTTGACGGAAGCGGGCCCCTCCTCGTCCGGAAACCCCTGGCCCAGATTGATCGTCTTGTGCTCGATCGCCAGCCGCGACATGACCTCGAAAACGGTCGTGCCGAAGCCCGATAACACGCTGTTCGCCGGCTTCATCGCCACCCTCCAAATCGGCGGCGGATACTCTCAGATGGCGCCCTGGCGCGCAAGCCGCGGCGATGATGTAGGATCGGCCGCGCCACCACCCGCCATCCGGACCACCGACAGATGCCGCAAGACGCCCGCTCCGAACTCGCTCCGCACGGCCAGCTCCGCGCCGCCATCAATCTCGCCAACTTCCTGCTCGTCACCGGCCGTACGCCGTCCGGCGATCCCGAGGGCGTCGCGCCCGACATGGCCCGCGCGATCGCCGACCGGCTTGGCGTCGACATCGCCTATGTGCCATTCGCGACGCCGGGCGCGCTCGCGGATGCCTGCGGCGATGGCGTCTGGGACATCGGCCTGATCGCGGACGAGCCGGCGCGGGCCGAGGCCATCGCCTTCACCGCGGCCTATGTCGAGATCGAGGCCACCTATCTGGTGCCCGCCGGCTCGCCGCTGGAACGCCTCGACGACGTCGACCGCGCCGGCGTCCGTATCGCCGTCTCGGCCCGCAGCGCCTACGACCTCTATCTCAGCCGGCACCTGACACGGGCCGAGCTGGTCCGCGCCGACGGTATCGACGCCTCCTACGACCTGTTCGTGAACGATCGCCTCGATGCGCTCGCCGGCCTCCGCCCCCGCCTGGTCGAGGATGTCGAGAAGCTGCCCGGCGCCCGCATCCTCGACGGCCGCTTCACCGCCGTGCAGCAGGCCATCGGCACCAGGCGCGGCAACGATGCCGGCCTCGCCTTCCTCGCGGCGTTCGTCGAGGAGGCCAAGGCTGGCGGCCTCGTCGCCCGCCTCATCGACCGGCACGGCGTCACCGGCCGCCTGACCGTCGCCCCACCCGCCTGATCCGGAGCCCCAACATGCAACTCGCCGACAGAATGAGCCATCTCGGGACCGAGACCGCGTTCGAGGTCCTGGCCCGGGCCAACAAGCTGGCCGCCGAAGGCCGCGACATCATCAATCTCGGCATCGGCCAGCCGGACTTCAAAACACCGGACCATATCGTCGAGGCCGGCCGGCGCGCGCTCGCCGACGGGCACCACGGCTACACGCCGGCGAACGGCATTCCGGCCATTCGCGAGGCCGTCGCGGCGGACATCCAGAAATACCGCGGCATCGCCGTCGATCCCGACCACATCGTCGTCGTGCCCGGCGGCAAGCCGACCATGTTCTTCGCCTGCCTGATGTTCGGCGAGGCCGGCGCCGAGATCATGTATCCGAACCCCGGCTTTCCGATCTACGAGTCGGCGATCCGGTTCTCCGGCGCCACGCCGGTGCCGATCGAGCTGCACGAGGACACGGGCTTTTCCTTCAACGCCGAGGACGTGCTCGCCAGGATCACGCCCAACACGCGCCTGATCATCATCAACAGCCCGGCCAATCCGACCGGCGGCGTGGTGCAGAAATCGGACCTCGACACGCTGGTCGAGGGTCTGGCCGCGCACCCCCATGTCGCGGTGATGTCGGACGAGATCTACAGCCGCATGGTCTACGACAACCAGCCGCATGTCAGCATGCTGGGCTACGAGAGCCTCCGCGACCGGCTGATCCTGCTCGACGGCTGGTCCAAGACCTACGCCATGACCGGCTGGCGGCTGGGCTACGCGGTCTGGCCGGCCGCTCTGGTCGAGCAGGCGACGCGGCTCTGCGTCAACGACCATTCCTGCGTCAACGCCGCTACGCAGTTCGCCGGCATCGCCGCGCTGGAAGGTCCGCAGGAGTCGGTCGACGTCATGACCTCGGCCTTCGACGAGCGCCGGCGGGTCATCGTCGACGAGTTGAACGACATGCCAGGCGTGACCTGCGTGCGGCCCGGCGGCGCCTTCTACGCCTTCCCCAACATCACCGGCACCGGCATGTCCTCGCAGGCCCTGCAGGAACGGCTGTTGAACGAGGCCGGCGTCGCGGCCATTTCCGGCACCAGCTTCGGCGCGCTCGGCGAAGGCTACCTGCGCTTCTCCTACGCCAACTCGACGGAAAACATCCGCGAGGCCATGCGGCGGATGCGGGAATTGTTGAGCGCTTAGCTCAGAGCGTGTGAAAGAATTGCACCGAAGCCACCCAGGTTGTCATCCTGGCGAAGGCCAGGATCCATTTTGTTGTTTTTCAACAGTTTATGATGCCGCTGGATGCTGGCCTGCGCCAGCATGACGGCTTCTTTTGGGTCGCGCGTAATTCATTCCCACGCTCTCGCTACAGCGGCCGATGTCAGGCCGCCTTCTTCGCCCGGCGGATGATCCTGGCCGGCTTCTGCGCCGTGCGGCGCTTGAACTCGGTGGCGCGGATCATCTCGCGGATGCGCGGCTGGATCTCGGTGCGCCAGCGCGTGCCGTTGAAGACGCCGTAATGGCCGACGCCCGGCTGCACATAGTGGTAGTGGTCGTCGATCGGCACGTTGACGCAGAGGTCGTGCGCCGCCTCGGTCTGGCCCAGGCCACAGATATCGTCCTTCTCGCCCTCGACGGTCATCAGCGCGGTCTTGCGGATGGCCGAACAGTCGACCAGTTCGCCGCGGTGCATCATCTTGCCGTCCGGCAGCAGGTGGTCCTGGAACACCGTCTTCACGGTCTGCAGGTAGAACTCGGCCGGCAGGTCCATGACCGCCAGGTATTCCTCGTAGAACTTGCGGTGCTGCAACACCGAGTCGCCGTCGCCCTCGACCAGGTGGTTGTAGAGGTCCCAATGCGCGTTCACGTGCCGGTCGAGGTTCATGGTCATGAAGCCGCTGAGCTGCAGGAAGCCCGGATAGACCTTGCGCATGAAGCCCGGATGCGGCCAGGGCACGGTGGCGATCACCGACTTCTCGAACCAGGAGATGTCCCGGGTCATGGCTAGGCGGTTGACCTCGGTCGGGTTGCGCCGCGTGTCGATCGGGCCGCCCATCAGCGTCAGCGAGGCCGGCTGATAGGGGTCCTTGCGGGCCGCCATCAGGGCCGTCGCCATCAGCGCCGGCACCGCCGGCTGGCAGACCGCGATCACATGCGTGTTCGGGCCCAGCCAGCGCACGAAGTCGATGATGTAGTCGATATAGGTGTCGAGATCGAACCGGCCGTCGCTGTAGGGCACCATGCGGGCGTCGCGCCAGTCGGTGATGTAGAGGTTGTGCTCGGGGATCATCGCCTTCACGGTGCCGCGCAGCAGCGTCGCGAAGTGCCCCGACAGGGGCGCCACCAGCAGCACCTTCGGATCGTAGCGCTTGCCGCAGACGCGTTCGTCGCGATCGAAATGCCGCAGGTCGCAGAACGGCTTCGACAGCACGATCTGCTCTTCCACCGGCACCGGCAGGCCGTGGATCTTGGTCTCGGTGATGCCGAATTCGGGTTTGCCGTAGCGCCGGGTGACGTTCTCGAACACCTCGCAGGCCGCCGCCATGGGCTTGGCGATCGGCGTATAGAACCAGGGGCTGAACGGACTGGTGCCGAGATGCTGCATGACCTGCGAGGCCAGCCGGGCCGGCTTGACCATGGTGTGCATCAACTCGAAGGCGTGATACAGCATGTGTCGGTGGTCCTCCGGTACATGAAGGGCCGCCCGACAGCGTTTCCGACCCAAACACAACAGGCGGTTACCCGCGCCGCGCCGATGTTAGCCCATTCCATGTTGCGGCGCAAAATCGCGCCCCGCGCCGCCAGCCGGCCGGCGTCCGGCGAGGCCGTCCCCGCCGCGCCCGACCGTCGGGCGTCGGGCCGCGCGGTGGTCTGTTATCATCATCAACCGAACTGTTTATTTTTTTGGCAATCTGCACAAAACAAAAGCATAATTCGTGCCCAACCCTGCGGCCGTCGAGAGCGCCGGCGTGACAATCCCCCGCTTTTCCGCGGATTCTCGTCTTGGCACGCCATATGCTTCTATGGCACGCGTCGCGTCCCGGCGCCGCGATCGCTCGTCACCGGTTGAGCTGAACCGATTGAGCTGAAAGTGAGGGCATGAAAAAGATCGAAGCGATCATCAAACCATTCAAGCTTGATGAGGTTAAGGAGTCCCTGCACGACATCGGTTTGCAGGGAATCACCGTGACCGAGGCCAAGGGCTTCGGCCGGCAGAAGGGGCATACCGAGCTCTACCGCGGTGCCGAATACGTGGTCGATTTTCTGCCCAAGGTGAAGATCGAGGTGGTGCTGGAGGACAACCTGGTCGATCAGGCCGTCGAGGCTATACAGCGGGCGGCGCATACCGGCCGCATCGGCGACGGCAAGATCTTCATCACGACGGTCGAGGAGGCGATCCGCATCCGGACCGGCGAACGCGGCGGCGAGGCCATCTGACCTCCGGCCTTCGCTTTTTGTGACATTACCGAACTCTGTCGACAGGAAAGGTTCAACAAGAATGGCTAACGGAGAAACACTCGACGCCGCTCAAGTGCTGAAGATGATCGCCGACGAGAACATCAAGTTCGTTGACGTGCGCTTCACCGACCCGCGCGGCAAGTGGCAGCATTTGGCCATGGACGCCAAGGCCGTGGACGAGGACACGTTCTCGGACGGCATCATGTTCGACGGCTCGTCGATCGCCGGCTGGAAGGCGATCAACGAATCCGACATGACGCTGATGCCCTCGCCCGAGAGCGCGGTGATGGACCCGTTCTCGGCCCAGCCGACGCTGATCGTGTTCTGCGACGTGCTGGAGCCCTCGACGCACGAAGCCTATTCGCGCTGCCCGCGCTCGGCCGCCAAGCGCGCCGAGGCCTATCTCGTCAGCTCGGGCGTCGGCGACACCGCCTATTTCGGGCCGGAAGCCGAGTTCTTCGTCTTCGACGACGTCCGCTACCAGGTGTCGATGAACCACACCGGCTACATGATCGACGAGGGCGAAGGCCCCTACAACTCGTCGCGCGAGATGGACGGCGGCAACATCGGCCACCGCCCGGCGGTCAAGGGCGGCTATTTTCCGGTGCCGCCGGTCGACAGCGCCGCCGACCTGCGCTCGGAAATGATCACCGTGATGCGCGAGATGGGCGTCGACACCGAGAAGCACCACCACGAGGTGGCGCCCAGCCAGCACGAGCTCGGCATGAAGTTCTCGACGCTGTGCAGCATCGCCGACCAGATGCAGATCTACAAATACGTCGTGCACAACGTCGCCCATTCCTACGGCAAGACGGCGACCTTCATGCCGAAGCCGGTGATGGACGACAACGGTTCGGGCATGCACACGCACCAGTCGATCTGGAAGGACGGCAAGCCGCTGTTCGCCGGCTCGGGCTATGCCGACCTGTCGGACACCTGCCTCTACTATATCGGCGGCATCATGAAGCACGCGAAGGCCCTCAACGCCTTCAGCAACCCGCTGACCAACAGCTACAAGCGGCTGATCCCGGGCTTCGAGGCGCCGGTCCTGGTGGCCTATTCGGCCCGCAACCGCTCGGCCTCCTGCCGCATTCCGTTCGCGCCCAGCGCCAACGGCAAGCGCGTCGAGATCCGCTTCCCCGACGCCGGCGCGAACCCCTACCTCGCCTTCACGGCCATGCTGATGGCCGGCCTCGACGGCATCGAGAACAAGATCCATCCGGGCGACCCGATGGACAAGGATCTCTACGACCTGCCGCCGGAGGAGCTGGCCGAGGTGCCGACGGTCTGCGGCAGCCTGCGCGAGGCCCTGGAAGCGCTGGACGCCGACCGCGCCTTCCTGAAAAAGGGCGGCGTGATCAGCGACGACCAGATCGACGGCTATCTCGAGCTCAAGTGGGAAGAGGTGTTCCGTTTCGAGCACACCCCGCACCCGGTCGAGTTCGACATGTACTACAGCGTCTGAAAAACCGTTTTCGGTTGGGCGGCGGCCGCTTCGGGGCATCGAAGCGGCCGTTTCTCTTTTCGGCGCCTCACGTTCGCGCCGGCGACCGCGATCTTCAGGCCGGCCGGTCGCCGGCCAGCGTGATCCGGTGCAGCACCCGGCGATAGCCGTGATAGTCGTTCACCGGATTATGCTGGGCGCAGCGGTTGTCCCAGAAGGCGAGCGAGCCCGGCCGCCAGCGGAAGCGGCAGCAGAACTCGGGCCTGATCTGGTGCTGAAAGAGATAGTCCAGGATCGGCGCGCTCTCGGCCGGCGTCATGCCCTCGAAGGCGACGGTATGCGCCGTGTTGACGAACAGCGCCTTGCGCCCGGTCTCGGGATGGGTGCGCACGGCCGGATGCGTGCCGGCCAGCGCCTGGCCGACGCTTTCCGTGCCCCGCGCCTTGATCGCGTCGACCCGCGTGCGGGCGACGTCGGCCTTGTCCGACGTGTTCACCGCGACCAAGCCGTCCAGCAGCGCCTTCATGCCGTCCGACAGCGTTTCGTAGGCGAGATACTGGTTGGCGAACAGCGTGTCGCCGCCGACCGGCGGCAGCTCCAGCGCGTAGAGCATGGTGCCCATGGGCGGTTCCGCCTGGTAAACCGTGTCCGAGTGCCAGATGCCGCCGAAATTGTCCCGCTCGTGCTCGCGCTTGATCACCGGGATGATGAAGGGATAGCCGTCGAGACCCTTGACGAAGGGGTATTCGGCCGGCGTGCCGAAGCGGGACGCCAGGTCCATGAACCGCGCCGAGGTCAGGTCCTGGTCGCGGAAAAACACCACCAGGTGTTCGAGCAGGGCCGCGCGGATCTCCGCCGCGACGTCGGCCGGCAGCGGCCGCGACAGGTCGACACCGCCGACCTCCGCCCCGATCGCCGTGGTCAGCGGCCGGACGTCGATATGGCGATAGCCGTCGCGGGCGTCGGCCAGGGTTTGCTGCTCGGACATTGGCTTGCCGATCCGGTCGCTGATGGTCGTCCGCGCATGATCGCGCCAATCAACCCGGTTCG
Source organism: Alphaproteobacteria bacterium (assembly GCA_028281075.1). GTDB lineage: Bacteria > Pseudomonadota > Alphaproteobacteria > JANQKO01. The sequence goes on from JANQKO010000051.1 coordinate 6,999, forward strand.
GCAATCCCCCGTCGCGCCGCCGGGCTGCATAACAGCACAAGATGTCAGAGACATCGCATCGCACACGGGTCAACCGGCCCAGGGCGGCCGGCGCTTGGCCATGAAGGCGCCGATGCCGGCCCGCGCCGCCGGCTGACGCAGCAGCGCGGCCAGGCTGTCCGCGGCATCGTCCATCACCGCGACGTCAGGCTCGTCGTTCACACTCAACACCAGCCGCTTCACGGTCGCGAGCGCGGCCGGCTCGCAGGCCAGGATGTCGGCCAGCACCCGCGCCAGCGCCGTCTCCAGCGCGGCGTCATCGTCGCAGCAATGGTGCACGAGGCCGATGTCGCGCCCGGCCCGGCCGTCGATGACCCGGCCGGTGACCGCCAGCCGGCGGGCCTGGCCCTCGCCGATGCGCCGGACCACGAAGGGAACGATCTGCGAGGGGATGAAGCCGACGCGCGGCTCCGGCATGCCGAACTTGGCATCGGCCCGCGCGATCACGACATCCGAACAGCAGGCCATGCCCAGGCCGCCGCCGACCGCCGCGCCCTCGACCACGGCGACCACGGCCTGCGGCAGGCAATTGAGCGCGGCCAGCACGTCGCCATAGGCCCGGTAGGGCGCCACCAGCGGATCGGGCGCGCCCGCCGGCGGCGCCGGCGGCAGGTCGGCCATGGCGTCGAGGTCGCCGCCGGCGCAGAAATTGCCGCCGGCCCCGCGCAGCACGACGACGCGCACGTCCGGATCGTCGCGGACGACGGCCAGCACGGCGCCAATCTCATCCATCATCCGGTGCGTCAGGGCGTTGCGCCGGTCCGGCCGGTTGAACGTCAGATCCAGCCGGCCGCCGGCGCGGACGAGCGAGAGGTTTTCAGCCACGGGATAGTCACGCATGGCCAGAAACTTACGGCATGTGGCGGGGGCGCGGAAGCCGGGCTAAGCTTTCGGCAATCAGCGCTGGAGATACGGACAGGAGGCCGGCATGGACGTCAGGGACAAGGTGGTGATCATCACGGGCGGCGGGCGCGGCCTGGGCCGGGCTTATGCCGAAAGCCTGGCGGCGGCCGGCGCCGCCGTCGCGGTCGGCGACGTGCTGGACTGCGGCGAGACCGTGGCCGCCGTCGAGCGGGCCGGCGGCCGCGCCATCGGCCGGCACCTCGACGTCACCGACATGGGCAGTTGCCAGGCCATCGCCGACGCCACGGTCGAGGCCTTCGGCCGCATCGACGGCCTCGTCAACAACGCCGCGCTCTACGGCGGCATTAAGGGCGGCCGCTTCGACCAGCTCGACGAGGCGCAGTGGGACGCCGTGATGAACGTCAACATCAAGGGTATCTGGCAGTGCTGCAAGGCGGTGATCGGCCCGATGCGCGATGCCGGCGGCGGCTCTGTCGTCAACATCGCCTCGCTCGCCGCCGTCTACGGCCTGCCGTTCGGGCTGGACTATGCGATGTCGAAGGCGGCCGTCATCGGCATGACCCGCAGCCTGGCGCGCGAGCTCGGCCGCGACTGGGTGCGCGTCAACGCCGTCGCCCCGTCGGCCGTGATGACCGAGGGCACGGAGGAGTATTTCGGCGACAAGCTGGAGCGCGCGGCCCAGGTCATCGCCTCGGGCCAGAGCCTGCAGCGCAACCTGCAGACCGACGACCTGACCGGCACCATCCACTATCTCGTCAGCGACGCCAGCCGCTTCGTCACCGGCCAGACGCTCATGGTCGACGGCGGCACGGTGTTTCTCTGACCCCGCCGACCGGAGGACAGGCCATGATGTCCATCACGCGGTTGGATGCCCCGTTCGGCGTCGAGGTCACCGGCCTCGACATCGCGGCCAGCCTCGACGACGTCGAAATGCGCCGGCTCGCCGGCCTCCTGCACGACAACCGGCTGCTGGTGATCCGCGACCAGAAGCTCGGCAAGGACGCATATCTCGCCTTCGGCCGGCGCTGGGGCGCGCCGATCCCGCACGCGCTCGACCATCTGCGCATGCCCGGCTATCCCGAGCTGATGGAAGTCGGCAACACGACCGAGAAGGACCGCCGGGAAGAGATCCGCAACGGCGCCGTCTTCTGGCACACCGACCAGTCGTATGAAGCCGAGCCGTCGACCGCGACCATGCTCTATTGCCGCCTGGCGCCCGAGCAAGGCGGCGAGACCCAGGTCGCCGACCTCGCCGCCGCCTACGATACGCTCGACGATGCCATGAAGGCCCGCCTTGACGGCCTGGTGGCGACGCACCTCTACGGCGCCGCCAGCGGCCGCGGCGACGAGAACATCGCCGCGCCGATCACCACGGAAGCCCAGCGCGACAAGCTGCCGTCCGTGCGCCACCGCCTCGCCCGCCCGCACCCGGTGACCGGGCGCGTCACGCTCTACGCCGTCGCCGGCACGCCCTACGGCATCGAGGGCCTGGCCGACGACGCGGCCCGGGACCTGCTCGACGACCTCAAGGCGCACGCGCTCCAGGACCGCTTCATCTACCGCCACAAATACCGGATCGGCGACATCGCCATCTGGGACACGTCGCAGACGCTGCATTCGGGCGTGCCCATCGAGGTCGCGACCGGCCCGCGCGACAGCCGCCTGCTCTGGCGCATCAGCGTGCGCGGCGTGCCCGGGGTCTGCGCCTGAACCGCCCGCGCCCCGGCGCATCCCCGCTCTCCGGGCCACACCGGCCGCAATGTCACTGTGGCCGTGATTCGTTCTGGGCTATCTTGCTGGCGGAGGCACGCGGCATGGGACACGAGGGCTGAAACGATGGGACAGGCGTGGCGGCTGCTGATCGAGAAGGACCATATCGAGCGGGCCGAGCTGGATGAGCACCAGGCCGAGCCGGCGGCGCTCGCCGGCGGCGGCATTTCCGTGGCGCTGACGCGCTGCGGGCTGACCGCGAACAACGTCACCTACGCCGCGCTCGGCAAATCGTTCAAGGCCGTGAGCGCGGACGTCGGCTATTGGGGCTTCTTCCCCTCGGGCCAGGAAGGCCAAGGCCTGCTGCCGGTCTGGGGTTTCGCCACGGTCGAGGAATCGCGCTCGCCGGAGATTTCCATCGGCGAAGAGCTCTATGGCTTCTTCCCGCTCGCCGCGCGCGTCACCATGACGCCGGCGGGTGTCAGCGCCACCGGCCTGATCGACGCCAGCACGCACCGCCAGCCGCTCGCCGCCGTCTATAACGGCTATGTCAGGCTTGCCGGCCTGCCGCCGATCCCGGACGACGAGAAGAACCTCTGGGCCGTCTACCGGCCGCTCCTGATGACCGGCTACATGATCGCCGACCAGTTCGAGGACGAAGGCTTCTACGGCGCCGAACGGATCGTCATCGCCAGCGCATCGAGCAAGACGGCGCTGATGACCGCCTGCTGCTTCCGCCGGCTCGACAATTGCCCGCCGCTCGTCGGCCTGACCTCGAAGGCCAATGCCGGCTACGTGCGCGGCACGGCGCTCTATGACGACGTCATGACCTACGACGACATCGACGCGGCCGACGACGCGACGCCGGCGGCCTTCATCGACATCGCCGGCAACAGCGACGTTACGCGCCGCCTGCACAACCGCTTCGCCGATCGGCTGACCTTCAGCCTGCGCGTCGGCATGTCGCACTGGCGGGCGACGGGCGGCGCGCCGCCGCGGGCCGGTCCCCGCGTCGCCGGCTTTTTCGCGCCCGAACGCATCGCCAAGCGCGGCGCCGACTGGGGCGGTGACGGCTTCCGCGCGCGCACCACGGCCGCCTGGACCGGTTTCCTCAAGATCGCCCCCGACCTCGCCAGGATCACCACCCTCACCGGCCCCGACGCCGCCCGCCACGCCTACCGCACGCTGGTCGCCGGCGACGTCGACCCGAACGAGGCGCTGGTGCTGACGTTCTAGGCGGTCACGGATCCGGATCGACGGCAATAGCGAAATTGGCAATTTTTGCCAATTTCGCTAGAATAAGCCCTGGAGGGATTGCCGCGATGCCGACACGGAACATCAATCTGACCGACCGCTACGACGACTTTCTGGCCCGCCAGATCGAGTCCGGCCGCTTCATGAACGCCAGCGAAGTGGTGCGCGCGGCCCTGCATCTGCTGGAACAGCAGGCGCTGGCGGAGGACGCCAGGCTGGAGGCGCTGCGCCACGCGGCCGAGACTGGCCGGGCGGCCTACGACCACGGCGAATTCACGACAGTCACCGACAACGCTGAGCTTGACCGGTTCTTCGAGGACATCGCGCGCGACGCCGACAAGACGTGACGTTCCGGCGACGGCCATGCGTCGACTCGCGATTACCGTGCCGGCTCGGGCGGACCTGACCGACATCAGACGATACACCCGCGATCGATTTGGCCGGCGCGCGGCCAATGCCTACGATGCGTTGCTCAAACGGTGCTTCCGCGATCTGCGGGATAATCCCTTCCGGCTCGGCAGCGATGATCGCCCCGAGATCGCCGCCGGCATCCGAAGCTATCATTCGCTACATAGCCGCGAACATTCGGCCCCAAGGGTCAAATCACCCCGACATTTCATTCTCTATTTCCTGCCTGGTGATGATGAAGTGGTGATCAGCCGGGTTCTGCATGACGCCCGCGACCTGGCACGGCACGTGCCCCGCGATCACCGTGAACGCGCGCAACGCAACATTCCCGCCTCCGGTAGCGAGGGCAACGGAAAGAAGCGGTAGGCGGGTGGCGCCGCGGATCAGTCGGCACGTTTCCGCGCCACGTAAAACCCGTAGCCCACGAAGGCCGAGAAGCGTTCGTAGAGATCGATCTCCAGCCGCTCCGCCGCCACGATCGCCCGCGCCGCCGCCGCGCCGCCATGCCCGGCCAGGAATTCGTCGAACCGCGCCTGCATGGGCCGATAGTAGTTGTCGAGCCAGCAGGTCTCCGGCAGCGGGAAGTACCCCACGGGCGTATAGCCATGCGCCTCCAGCAGCGCCATCTTCGCCGATGCCGTGGCGACCTCCGGGTAGACCCGCGACCAGTGATCCTCCAGCTCGGCGGGGCGCGCCGCCGACAGCCATGTCAGTTCGGACACGGCGAGAATGCCACCCGGCTTGAGAAACCGCCGCCAGTCCCGAACGCCGGTCTCGAAACCGATATTGTAGATCGCGCCCTCCGACCAGATCGCGTCGAGCGACGACGGTTCGAAGGCGAGAGCGTCCATCGACGCCGCCAGCGGCGTGATCCGCTCGGCAACGCCCGCGGCCGTCGCGCGGCGTACCAGTTCCGTCAGGAAATCGGGCAGGACGTCCACGGCCGTGATATCGGCGTGAAGAGAGGTCGCCAGGATGATCGCCGACGCCCCGGTGCCGCAGCCGATGTCGGCGATCGTCAGGTCCCGCCGCCCGGACAGCCCCGACAGGGTGATGGCCAGCCGGGTTTCGGCCTCGCCCCCGGGGCCCTGTCTGGCCGCCTTCCGGTGCAGGTCTATCAGCAGGTCGATATCATCCATTTTCGCCGTTATCTTTATTAGTTATGGGATATTCCTGCAACGGAATATCAAGCCGTGCGGCCTCGCCCGCGACGGACCCGACGCGGTGATTGGGGCACCCGCCGGCGGCAAATGCCGGATTGCCACTGGCCGCCGGGCTGACATACGCTAGGGTTCGGTTCGGAATGACGCCGGTGCCCCGGACATGCCGGCCGGCGTCGCCGGGTTGGACGGCCGGATGGCGTCCGCCAGTCGGTTCCGCGGGCGTTCAGCGAGAGACCCGTCAGATGCGATGTCCCGCGTGCTACACCCTCAATCCGCCCGACAATAACTATTGCGGCGCCTGCGGGGTGGCGCTGACGATGGCCTGCGGGCATTGCGGACACAAGAACCCGCTGACCATGCAGTTCTGCGGCGCCTGCGGCGCGCCGTTCGACCCGGCCCGGCAGGAACAGGCCGTCGAGGGCCCGGCCCCGCGCGCGCCCTGGGGCGAGCTCAAGCAGGGCACCGTGCTGTTCGCCGACGTCGTCGGGTCGACGCAACTGATCGCCGACCTCGATCCCGAGCAGGCCATGGAGCGCCTGCGCCCGAGCCTGGAGATCATGGTTGCCGCGGTGAACCGGTTCGGCGGCACCGTGGTGCGCACGCTGGGCGACGGCGTGATGGCCGTGTTCGGCCTGCCGCACGCCCAGGAAGCGCACGCGCTGCTGGCCTGCCAGGCGGCCATCGCCATTCAGCGCGCGGCCGGGCTGGACAACCGCAACATCAAGGTCCGCATCGGGCTGCATTCCGGCGAGCTGGTGATCTCGCAGGACGAGGACCGGCCGGAAACCATCGCCCATGGCGCCACCATCCATCTTGCCAGCCGGCTGGAGCAGATGGCCGAGCCCGGCGCCATCTGCCTGACCGGCGAATGCTACCGCCAGGTCCAGTCTCACTGCGACGTCCGCTTCCTCGGGCAGCGCGTCGCCAAGGGCTTCTCCAAGCCCATCGAGACCTATGTCCTGCTGGGCTTCCGGCCGGCGGTCGCCAGTCAGCAGTTCCGCGCCGTCAACCTGACGCCGTTCCACAACCGCACCGACGAGTTCCAGCGGCTGCAGCAGGCGCTGCACCGGGCCGAGAGCGGCGAGGCCTGCGTGGTCGGCGTCTCCGGCCCCGCCGGCACCGGCAAGAGCCGGCTATGCTACGAGTTCGCCGAATGGTGCCGGCGCCGGCTGCTGCCGGTCCTCGAGGCCCGCGCGCTCGTCTCCAGCCAGGCGACGCCGCTGCAGCCGATCCTGGAATTCCTGCGCCTGTTCCTCGACATCAACCCGGCCGACGACCGCGACGCGGTCCGCGAGCGGCTGTCGCGGAATCCCGCCCTCGCCGGCCTGGACCCGCGCGCCGACCTGCCGCTGCTGCACCAGTTCCTGGGGCTGACGCCGCCCGGCGCCGAGGTCGCGCCCCGCGGCTCGGGCAGCCGCAATTCGCGGCTGCGCCGGCTGGTCGGCGACATGGTCAGGCGGCGCGCCGCCCAGCCGATCGTCATCTTGTTCGAGGATCTGCACTGGCTGGACGCCGGCAGCGCCGAGTTCGTCGCCGCCATCGTCAAGGCGATCGCCAGGACCCGGGCGCTGCTGGTGGTGAACTTCCGCCAGTCCTACACGGCCGACTGGATGGACCAGCCGTATTACGAGCGGATCCCGATCGGCGAGCTGGACGCCGGCCATACCTCGGACCTGGTGGAGAAGCTGGTCGGCGGCCGTCCCGAGCTGCAGTCGGTCAACGAGCGCATCGTCGCGCGCTGCGGCGGCAACCCGTTCTTCGCCGAGGAGCTGGTCCGCTCGCTATCGGACCGCGGCGTGATCCGCGGCGTGCCCGGCAATTACCGGCTTGGCCCGAGGTCCGAGGAAGACCGCCTGCCGGCATCGGTGCAGGCGATCATCGGCGCGCGCATCGACGCGCTGGCGCCGCACGAGAAGACGATCCTGCATATCGCCGCGATCATCGGCAAGGAGTTCCCGCTGTCGGTCATCGACGCCGTCGCCGGCATGCCCGGCGGGCAGGTCGAGGCCATCGTCGACCGGCTGCACCAGGCCCAGTTCCTCGAGCCCCGGTTCGGCACCGGCGAGCAGGAATATTTCTTCCGCCACCCGCTGATACAGGAAGTCGCCTACAACGAGCAGCTCCGCAGCCGGCGCGGTGCCCTGCACGCCGAGGTCGCCGCCGCGCTGGAACGCCATTACGGCGCCAAGCTCGACGAGTTCGCCGCGCTCGTCGCCTACCATTACGAGGCCGCCGGCGACCACGCGCGGGCCGCGACCTATGCCGCCCGCGCCGCCGTCTGGATCGGCAGCACGGCGCCATCGCAGGCGCTGCAGCACTGGCACGACGTGCGCCGGCTGCTGCGCGACCAGCCGCATTCGGTCGCCACCGACACGCTGCGCATGCGGGCCAGCGGCCAGATCGCCGCCTTCGGCTGGCGCGCCGGCATGACCGCCGACGAGACCAGGCCCTTCATCGACGAGGCGGTCGGCTGGGCCCGCAAGATCGACAACTCCATGCTGTCACTGCTGCTGGCCGCCGACGGGCGCATCCTGGTGGCCAGCGGCCATCCGGCGGATGACTACGTGGCCCGCATCCGGGAAGCCATCGAGGTCGAAAGCAAGCAGCCCCGGCCCGGCCGGATCGCGACGCTGAACGTGCTGCTCTGCCATGCCTGCTTCCTGGCCGGGTTCCTGGAGGACGCGCTGGCGGCGAACGGCCGCGCGCAGCGGGACATCGACAGCATCGACGCCTTCGACGAGGAGTTCTGCGGCCTGAACGTCGAGCAATGGATGAACAGCCTGCGCGGCCGCATCCTGGTCCGGCTGGGCCGGTTCGACGAGGCCGAGCGCGGCCTGCGGGACCTGCTGGCGATCGAGGCCACGCTGCTCGATCCGGCGGTGCGGTTCATCCCGCACCTGGCGCTGGTCGACCTCGGCTATTTCCGCCGCGACCCGGCGCTCGCGACCGAACATGCCCGCCGCATCGGCGAGATCGCCGAACGCGGCCGCAGCCCCTACCTGCAGGTCTATGCGCTGGGCTGCCAGGGCACGGCCCGGTTCGTCGACGGCGACATGGCCGGCGCCATCGCCAAACTGACCGAAGGCGTCGCCTGCGCCCGCTCGACCAAGGCCGCGCTCGAGTTCGAGCCGGAGATGATGGCCACGCTGGCCGACGGCCATTACCGCGCGGGCGACCCGGAACGGGCCGTGTCGGTGGCGGGGCAGGCGATCGACCTGGCCCGGCGGCGCGGCGCGCGGCTGGCCGAATGCCGCGCCGCCATGATCCATGCCGCGGCGCTCGCCGCCAGCGGCGGCGGCCGCAAGGCCGACGCGCTCGGCCTGCTCGACGAGGCCGAGGCGCTGATCCGCGTCACCGGCGCCAGCGTCTTCGTCGATCCCCTGGCGCGCCACCGGCGCCGGGTCAGCGACGACACGCACCCCCTGGCCGTACAAGAAGCGTGAATTCCGGCTGCCCGTAATCGTCGAGCAGCGTCACCGACGCGCCATGCGCCCGTTCGCAATGATCGATCCACCTGTCGGGCGCGGTCCGGTAGAGCGGCCCGTCATCGACATCGCCGCCACCCGCCGCCGCCGGGCACGCCCGCATGAAGTTGACGGCGAAGCCCTCGCGACTGGCGGCCCGCAGATCGTCGAGCGTGCGCGCGACATACCGCTCCCATCGCGCCCGCGGTTGGTCCAGCTTCACGTTGAAGATGCCGCTGGCGACGCTGTAGTCCGCCGGCCGGTGACGCGCGTCGCCGGTGGCGAACGCGGTCCGGGGGCGCCGCCGCCAGAGCCGCCGCGCCCGCCGGATCATCTCCGCGGCCAGGTCGACGCCGAGATAGTCGATCTCGGCCTCGGCATGGCGCCGGCCCAGATAGCCGACCAGCGCGCCATAGCCGCAGCCGACATCGTTCAGCGCGAACGGCCGGGCGAAGTCGCAGACCTTCAGCAACTGGACGAACCGCAGCTCCTGCGATAGGACGCAGGTCCAGTCGACGCCCAGCGGCGTGCTGCCATGCTTCCGGACCCGGCCGGTATAATAATCGATGACGCCGGTTTGGAGGTCCGCCGCCGCGTCGTCCATCGGCGTCCGGCGCGCTTACCGGCGCGCCGCCCGGCGTTTCATACGGTTCTTCTCGACCGGCGTCAGCGGCAGCGAGACGATCATGTAGTCCTGCGTCGAATAGGGCAGCGCCCGCTTCCGCCCGGCCGCCGTCACCTTCAGGCGCTGGTCGTTGTTGGCGTCGTGGCAGGTGAAATGAACCGGCGCCGCCTGGCCCGCGGCCAGGTGGTCGCGCAGCGCCGTCATCAGCCGGTCGTGGCCGCTCTGCCCCTTCCTGTCGGACGGGTATTTCTTCAGCCCGTCCAGGAACTTGTACCAGCCGCTGCGATGCGGCCAGTGGTTGCTGGGGCCCACGTTCAGCAGCGCCATGGACTGCCTCAGCGTGTGCTGTTCGGAGAAGACCCCGAACTCCCTCTGCAGGGCGACCATCTCCTTGATCGCCTCGCCTGGCCCGAACCGCAGGTTAAGCTGGTCGAAAATACCCGCGACATTAATATCCGGTACGAATCCGCCCATCGATCTGGATCCCCCCTCTCGGCAGAAGTCAAAACCAACGTATACGCTACTTATACGCGAGACCCATTAGGGTGACGGCGCGCCAAATTGTCAATATGCGGTGTGCGAATAGGTCAATCGCGGCGACGATAACCCGCGGCCGGCGGATCGTTTCTATTCAATACTATCGGCATGAACGCCAGCTTGGGCGGTAAAAGCAGGCGCACGGCGACGGATCGCTAGCCGGCCGAAGCCCCCGCCCGAGTCGCGGCCACCCGCCGGGCACGAAACCACCGCCCCCCGCCGCTTACGCGACAGGATCGGCCACGAATCGCCATCGCCGCGCCGCGAAGACCTCCACACAAACCGTCCGCTTCATCCCGCCAGCACGGAACGCCGTGCAGAACCACGCGAGTGCCCGCCCCCGTCGTCATGCCGTCGGAGGAGCCCATAGCCCATATAGAAATCACGCTGATACCGCCCAAGTTTGTCATCCTGGCGATGGCCAGGATCTATCTTGTTGTTTTTCAACAGGTTGCGATGTCGCTGGATGCTGGCCTGCGCCAGCATGACGGCTTCATTTGGATCGCAAGTGATTTCTTCACACGCGCGCATGCCGCCCATCCAGCAGCATCGCAACCGGTTCCGGAGTCAGGTTGACCATCCAACACATCTTATATATCTATTGAGTTATGGAACTTTCTGGTTATGAACAACAATCACCGGACTTGGACGCGGTGTTCGCGGCGCTGGCCGATCCGACCCGCCGGGCGATCCTGTCGCGGCTGGCGATGGGCGAGGCCTCGGTGACGGACCTCGCCGCGCCGTTCGAGATCAGCCAGCCGGCGGTATCGAAGCACTTGAAGGTGCTGGAACGCGCCGGTCTGATCGAGCGGGATATCGACCGCCAGCGCCGCCCGGCGCGCCTGCGGGCCGAGCCGATGGCCGCCGCCGCGCGCTGGCTGGAAGATTTCAAGCACTTCTGGTCGTCGCGCTTCGACCAGCTCGACGATCTGCTGGACGACCTGAAACAGGCCGAGCGAAAGGACAACCGGAATGGCTGACTTGCCGACCTACGTGCTGGAGCGGGTGTTCGACGCGCCCCGCGAGCTGGTATGGCGGACCTGGACCGAGCCCGACCTGCTGGCGCGCTGGTACGGCCCGAACGTCGAGACCATCGTCCACCGCCTCGACCTCAGGCCCGGCGGCCTCTGGCTGAACGAGATGAGATGGGACGGCGGCGCCAGCTATCAACGCGTCGAATACACCGAGATCACCCCGCCCGAGCGCCTGGTCTGGCTGCACGCCACGACGGACGCCGACTGGACCATCGCCGCCAACCCCATGATGCCCGACTGGCCGCGCGTCCTGCTGACGACGGTCACCTTCGAGGCCGACGGCGACCGCACCAAGCTCCGCCTCACCTGGGTCCCCCACGACGCCACCGATGCCGAACTCGCCTGCTTCGCCACAGCCATCGACAACCTCGACAAGGGCTGGGCCGCGGGGATGAAGCTGCTCGCAGCGCTGCTGGCGGAATTGCGGATTTGAACATCCGAGACATTCCGCTCAGATCAACTCCATATTTCTTTTGATATCGCCTCGCGAAAAATACAAACCCAAAAGAAGAACGATCAACAAAGGAAAATAAATTTGAATTATTTCAATAACTTTTCCACTCGATATGTAACCTGTTTTTTCCAAGATCCAAACAAGACAAAATGAAGATCCAATAAATATCATATAGTATGAATTTAATACACGATACTTTAGATAAATGAATATAATCGCAACACACCCACCTTGCAAAACCCACCAATCATAAATTTTCATGCGGGGGTTCATGAGAATGCAGACGACCAAAGCAAACCAGAACAGCAGCATTTTCCGCTCGCTAACGGTCATAACCTTGCATGAACGCTTATAAATCAGCGCCAGAAAGAGCGCGCCGAATGCGATCGACGCGATATGCAGCAGTAAGCCCAAGCCCTTTCCGAAAACCAAACTGAAAAAGAAGTAAGGCGCACGGCCAACATCTCTGCCTGGTCCGGCTCTTTCACCTAGTGCCTGAGCGCTTAGCGAAGAGAGCCATTGATCAAATTCATCCGAGAGAAAAATCTTTTGTAAGGCAAAAGACAGAAATACTATCGACACTACAAAAATTGAATGAAAAACAAACCTTCTATCAATCGGCCAAATCGCAACCCCCAAAAATAGGTACGAGATAAAATATGGCTTAACCACGGATGCCAATGCGACCATGAATAAGAAAACAAATCTACTATTTTGATGAGATACAATCGCAGAATATATAAGAGCGAAATGCAAAAATAAGGTAACATTTCCTGTTTGAATGGAAATGGGAAAGCTAAAATCAAAAAACCAAAATGAAGAAATGAGAGTTGAGGTAACCAGCACCCTCCCTTCGACCCGTGTCAACAAAGCTACGGTTATGGAAAAATATGAAATTCCCAAAACAATAGGAAGCCAAGAATCGAAAATGGAAAATATTCTTAATACCACTGGTGCGTAAACAAATTTTAGACCGCCAAGATCCTCATAAGCAGAACCGCCGTTATTTCTTATTTTGACAGCATCAACATATACCTGCATATCCCAAAACAAATGGCCAACCAGCAAACCATTGAGCAAATAACCAACGGCCATTATCGCGCCGAAAAAAAGAGAAATCCGCCCTACCCAGTCGAGTTTCAACTGCTCGGCCATCTAAACAACCTTTGGTCAATCACCTTGATACGGGCCACGCTTCAGCACCAGGCCGGGTGGTCAGGCGCATGGGCAAACCCACGCCTTCGGCCATCCGCGTAACGACGAGGCCCGGCGGGACGGTGACAACATATTCGCCAATCGATTGCGCGAGACTGACAGGTCGAGTTGTCCCGGTACCCTGAACCGTTATCGGCCTTGGTAGGATACCTCAACAACAGGTTGTTTTACTGCGATAGGTCATACCCTGGCCAGGTTGGGTTCAGGGCGCCGGCAGCCTCGGAGGCGGACCTTGGGACCATAAGCATATCGGACCAGTTACGGCGAGAGACCGTTTGAGAATGGCCTCGCGTCCGCCGACGCCCCGTCAATCCAAATCGCTCGCGTCATGGCGTTCGGGGATGCCGTCCTCGGGGTTGGATTTGTTGACGCGGCGGCCGCGCTTTACGGCGGGCCGGGCTTCGATTTCCTTGGCCCAGCGAACGACGTGTTTGTACGTGCCGACGTCCAAGAACTCGCCGGCCTGGTAGGAATTGTTCAGCACCAAATTCCCGTACCAGGGATAGGTGGCGATGTCGGCGATGTTGTAGTCGTCGCCGCTGAGATAGGGGCGCTCGGCGAGGTTCCTGTCCAGCACGTCGAGCTGGCGTTTGACTTCCATGGCGTAGCGGTCGATGGGGTACTCGTACTTCTCGGGCGCGTAGGCAAAGAAATGGCCGAAGCCGCCGCCGAGATAGGGCGCGCTGCCCATCTGCCAGAACAGCCAGGACAGGCACTCGGCCCGGGCCGACGGCTCGGTCGGCACGAAGGCGCCGAACTTCTCGGCGAGATACATCAGGATCGCGCCCGACTCGAACACCCGCGTCGGCGGCGAGGTGCCGACGTCGAGCAAGGCCGGGATCTTCGAGTTCGGGTTGATCCCGACGAAGCCACTGCCGAACTGGTCGCCGTCGCCTATTTTGATCAGATAGGCGTCGTATTCGGCGCCTGAATGGCCGAGCGCCAGCAGCTCCTCCAGCATGATCGTGACCTTGACGCCGTTGGGCGTGCCCAGCGAATAGAGCTGCAACGGGTGCTCGCCGCGCGGCAGGTCCTTGTCGTGCGTGGCGCCGGCGACCGGCCGGTTGATGCTGTTCCAGGTGCCGCCGCTCTCCTTCTCCCATTTCCAGACCTTCGGCGGCGTGTAGGTGATCGTGTCGGCCATTGGGCGCTGCTCTCTATCGCTGATCGTTGCGGGAAAGGCCGAGCTTATCCCGCCAACGGCACGGCGTCATTCACGATCCCGTTTGCCCGGCGCCCGGCCCGGCGGCAACGCCGGTCGTCCGTCATCGCCGGTTCATCCGCGTCGCGGGCGGCGGCGGCGCCGGTTCCTGATCGCCTCGCGCGATCCGCCTGGCAAGGTCGAAGAAGGCGCGTTTGCGGGACGAGCCGATGGTCCAGTCGACGGGCACGCTCTGGAAGCCGCATTCGGGGCCCTCGCCGTCCAGGCGATAGTCGAACAGGCCCCAGGAGGCATATTCGCCGATCGCGGCGAGGAAGTTGTTGTCGGGCCGGTCGAAGCCGAAATGGTCGTCCTCATTGAACAGGATCGGCATCGGCCGGTAGCCGTCGACGGCCCGGGTCCGGCGGACGATGTCGCGGATGCGGTCGGGATCGTCGATATGGTTGCCGTGCAGCAGGATGAAGTCACTGGCCGCGACCACCTTCGGCCCCGGAATGGTGCCGCCGCCGTAGCTGGTGCCGACCAGCAGCCGGGCGCCGTCCCTCGTGCGGGCCGCGGCCCGCTCGATCAGTTCATGCACGCCGTCCGGCATCAGCGGCGGCTGCCGGTAGCGGACGTCGCATTCGTTGTTGATCTCGACCAGCACGTTGCCATCGCCGCGCGCCAGCAGCCAGTCGACGGCGTTGTCGACGCCGCGCCGGATCGCCGCTTCGTCGTTGAGATGCTTTTCCTGGCCGAAATAGAACAGGCCCAGGATCACCACCATGCCGAGCCCGTCGGCGGCGTCGAGAATGCGCGCCAGGCGCGCCATGTAGTCGTCCCGCAGCCCGCCGTCGGGATCGATGGCCGAATTGATCCAGGGCTGCGCCTTGGAATAGCCGTAGGGGCTGCCGCCCTGCAGGTTGACGGTGACGGCGCGCACGCCGTGCGCGCGCCAGGACGGCATGGCGGCGATGAACTCCGACGTGTTGCGCTCGGGGCACCAGACGCCGGTGTCCGGATAGGCCCAGCGGCCGCGCGTCTCCGGGTTCAGGTCGTCGAAGATGCCCTGCACCATGCGCGTGTTGAGCAGCAGGCCCTCGACCCGCCCGCCGCGCCAGGTCACGCCCTTGTAGGTCACCTCGCCGTTGATGAAGAACCGGTCGCCACGGATCTCGATACGCGTCTTCGCCATCGGGTTGCCGCCCCCTCCGCCGTCGGATGAACAAGGGCGGACTATAGCCGGCGGCGGGGCGCGTTGTCGCCGCGCCGCCGCGAATGCCGGCACCGGCGTCAGGCCGGGCCATCGCGCGTGCGCGCCAGCGGCACGATCACCGCCTGGCCGTCGGCCTGTCCGTGAAAGGCGCGGATGCCGTAGCAGCGGGCCAGCATGTCGGGCGTCAGCACGGCCGCCGGCACGTCCTGGGCAACGGTCCGGCCCGCGTCCAGCAGCACCAGGCGGTCGCAATAGCGCGCTGCCAGCGTCAGGTCGTGCATGACCACGACCACGCCCGTGCCGGCCGCGGCGCGGGCGCGCAGCGTCGCCATGACGTCGAGCTGGTGCGCCGGATCGAGCCCGGCGACCGGCTCGTCGGCCAGCAGCAGCCGGGGCTCGCCCGCCAGCGCCCGGGCCAGCAGGACGCGGGCGCGCTCGCCGCCCGAGAGCCGCGTCACCGGCCGTTGCCGGACCGCCGCCAGGTCACAGGCGTCGAGCGCCCGCGCGACCGCGTCGCGATCCGCCGCCGACGGGCCGCGCCACGGACCGCGATGCGGCAGCCGGCCCAGCATGACCAGGGTCTCGACGCTCACCGCCCACTGCGGCGCGCCACCCTGGGGCAGGTAAGCCAGCAACCGCCCGCGCGTCCGCCCGTCGATCCGGGACACCGGCCGGCCATCGATGCGGATCTCGCCCGCGTCCAACGGCAGCAGGCCGGCGACCGCCCGCAGCAGCGTCGTCTTGCCGGCGCCATTGGGGCCGATCAGGCCGACGACCTCGCCGGCCGCGACGCCCAGGTCGACGCCGGCCAGGACCTGCCCGCCGCCGAGCGAGACGGAAACGGCGTCCGCCGTCAGCAGCGTCATGACAATTGCCGCCGGTAGCGCAGGACCAGGAACAGGAAGAACGGCGCCCCGACCAGCGCGGTCAGCACGCCCAGCTTGAGCTCGCGGCCGGGCGACAGCAGGCGCACGGCGATATCGGCGGCGAGCGTCAGCCCGGCGCCGCCGAGCGCGCTGGCCGGCAGCAGGGCGCCCGGCCGGTGGCCGACCAGGGGCCGCAGCAGATGCGGCACCACCAGGCCGACGAAGCCGATGGTGCCGGCGACGGACGTGGCCGCGCCGACGGCAAGCGCGGTGCCGAGCACGATCCGCCGCCGGACGGCGCCCAGCCCGAGCCCGAGCGCATGGGCGGCGTCCTCGCCCAGCGTCAGGGCGTCGAGCGCCCGGCCCGACGACGCCAGCAGCGCCCAGCCCAGCATCATGAACGGCAGCGACAGCCAGACATGGTCGAAGCTGCGGTCGGCGAGCGAGCCCATGAGCCAGAACATGATCTCCAGCGCCGCGAACGGGTTGGGCGCCAGGTTCAGCGTGAGCGAGGTGAGCGCGGCGGCGAAGCTGGTAACGACGATGCCGGCGAGGATCAGGGTCAGGGCACCGCCGCCCCGCCCAGCCAGTATTTGCACGACGAGCACGCC
>JANQKO010000466.1 GCA_028281075.1 Alphaproteobacteria bacterium
AGATGACGTCGATCTCAGCGCCACCTTGCTCGACGCGTTCGGGGCGCCGATGGGCGACCCTGTCTTGATCGAGCCGCGGGTGCCGCCGGGGGATCGGCCGGGGCCGCGTCCTCGGGCATGGCCGCCGGCATGTCGTCGGCCGGCATATCGTCGGCCGGCGCGTCCGTGACCGCCGCCGCCGGCAGCTCGTCCTCGAAGGCGATCTCGTCCGCAGCCTGCGCCGCGACGGCCGCATCGTCGTCCACGATGGCGTCCTCGTCGGCCGGCGCCATGGCCGGGGCATCCGCCTCGTCGCCGGTCGCGTCCAGGCCGTCGGACATCGTCGCGTCGAGCGCGTCGTCCGGGTCGGCGACGGCGGCTTCGGGCGCCGCGGTCTCGGGGTCCGACGCATCGTCCGCCGCGAGGTCGCCGTCGGCCTCGGCGGGCGCGTCCGCCGCCGCCGCGAGGCCTTCTGCCTCGACGTCGTCGGCTCGCGGGTCCGGGGCCTCTGCGGTTTCGGCGGTCTCGGCGTCGTCGGGCAGCGGCAGTTCCGGGCCGGTGGCGTCGTCGGCGTCGACGGCATCGCCGTCGGCCGTGTCCGCGGGCGTGTCCCCGGCCGCCGTCTCGTCGCCGGCCGGCGCGGCGGCGGCTTCGGCCTTGGTCGCCAGCATGTCGCTGAACTTGGCCTCCAGGTCATGCATGGTCGCCGACAGCGCCTTGCCGTTGCCGGCTTCCACGGCCAGCAGCAGCGTGTGCAGCATGGTTCGCAGTTGCTCGTTCTCCAGGTGCAGGGCGTCCAGGGCGGCCTGGCGCATGGCGGCCTCGGCGGACTGCTCGCTGAGCTGCGCCTCGGCCGCGCTCATCAATGAGACCAGCCGGTCGCTGTAGCGTTGATGTTCCTCGCCGATCAGCGCCAGACGCGCTTCCGCGGAGACCACGCGGGCCTGCAGTTCCTCGATGTTCGACACGGCCGGCGATCCTTCGTTAACGAGCCCCTACCATGTTGTCGCCGACAAAGGTTTTGGTTTTATTAATCACGTTGGCCGGCGCCATGGCCCGGCCGCGCCGGAGGGAGTTGACACCAGCCGGTCATTCGTCAGACGTTTGCCGAAAACAGGGGAAAGCAATGCGCATGAATGACCGTCACGGAGCCGGGATACCTTTCGTGCCCGATTGAGAACCGATGTGCTGGTTCGCTGTTGTGATGTGCGGATCGCGGCGAAACGACGGCCGCTCAGGGTCCGTTCGCGAAGGCCGGCAAGGCCCCAGAAACCGGGCCGACAGGCCCATTTCCAAACGGTCTCTCCGCAAGTTGATCGCAGGCCCGCCGCCCGACCATCACACTGCCGAGGGAGGTTCTCGTGAGACTCCGGTATATTCTGTTCGCGGCGTTGTCCATGGTCACCGTCATTCCGGTGATCTTCTTTGGCGTGTGGCCGCACTCGCAGGCCCTGCAGAACGAGTTCGACAACGTCACCGACCGGCATCTGCTGCTGGCCCAGAACCTCGGCGCGGCGTTGGAACGCTACGACCGTGACGTGACGTCCAGCTTTCGGGTCCTGGCCGTCAATCTGGTGCACGGCAAGACCGTCGACGGGGCCGGCGAGCTGCTGTCGAACCTGACTTTCCGCCACCTCTGCATCGCGCGGCCGGCGGATGGCCGCATCGTCGGCTCGCTGGGCGACGACCGCTATCCCTGTCCCGACGCCGTGCCGCCCGAACGGCTGGCGCTGTTCAAGACGCTGGTGCGGCCGGACGTGGTCCGCTTCAGCGGCGTCATGGCGGGCCCCGACCGCCGGCCGACCATCTATCTGGTGGCGATGATCGAGGGGTTTCTGGCCGTCGGCGCGGTGACCACGGACTATTTCGTCGAGCTTGGCCGCGACATCGCCTTCGGCCGCGGCGGCCACGCGGCGATCGTGGATCATACCGGCCGGGTGCTGGCCCATCCGCTGGCCGAATGGCGCCGGACCATGCGGGACATCTCCGAACTGGAACCCGTGCGGCGGATGCTGAACGGCGAGACCGGCACGGCGGTGTTCTATTCCCCGGCCATGAAGGAAGAGATGATCGCCGGGTTCACGGCCGTCGCCGCCAACGGCTGGGGCGTCATGATCCCGCAACCCGTCGCCGAGCTGCGCGACAGGGCCGAGACCATCCGGCGCTCGGCGCTCGGCGTCGTCGCCCTGGGCTTCGCCGCGGCGGCCGCCGTGAGCTGGATCCTGTCGGGCTATCTGACCCGGCCGGTCCAGGCCGTCGCCGAGGCGGCCAAGAAGATGGCCGGCGGCGACCGCTCGGCCCGGGTCCGCTCGATCGGCTGGCACGAACCGCGCGAGCTGCGCGAGATGGAGCTGTCGTTCAACGCCATGGCCGCGGCGGTCGACGCGTCGAGCCGGCAGGAGGCCGAGGCGCGCAAGAAGGCCGAGTTCGCCAGCCGCGCGAAGACTGACTTCCTGGCCCATATGAGCCACGAGCTGCGCACGCCGCTGAACGCCATCATCGGCTTTTCCGAGCTCATGCGGGGCGAGCTTTTCGGACAGCTCGGATCGGCGAAATACCGCGAATACGTCAACGCGATCCATCAGAGCGGCAGCCATCTGCTGGCGGTGATCAACGACATCCTCGACATGTCGAAGATCGAGGCTGGCGAGACCGAGCTGCGCGACACCACGTTCGATCCGGCGCCGGTGCTGGAGCGCACCCTGGATATCGTCCGCACCAAGGCCGACGCCAAGCGGATCGGTATCGGACTTTCGCTGCCGGCGAACGCGCCCGCGCTGATCGCCGACGAGCGGCTTTTTCGGCAGATTTTCGTCAATCTCCTGTCGAACGCCGTGAAGTTCACGCCCGACGGCGGCGACGTGGCGGTGTCGTCGCGGCCGCTCGAGGACGGTGGCTACGAGTTCCGGGTTTCCGACACCGGCATCGGCATTCCCGAGGCCGAGATCGAGATCGTGCAGCAGCCGTTCCAGCAGGGCGAGAATCCGTTCACCCGCCGGCATCGGGGCACCGGTCTCGGCCTGCCGATCGTGCGTTCGCTGGTCGACCTGCACGGCGGCAGCTTCCGCCTGCGCAGCCGGGTGGGCAAGGGCACCGAGGCCATCGTGCGGTTTCCGGCCCACCGGATCGCCGCCGGGCCGATGGTCGACGCCGCCTTGCCACCGGCCGAAACCGCCTGATTCCGGGTCCGGCGCGCCGGCGCGTCAACCATTTCGCAACACCCTGCCTGTCATGCTGTCGGCCGGAGCCGATCTTGGGCTGGTAACGGATGGGGAACTGGCGATGGCGTATGTCGGTCTGGCCGATCAGCGTAAGCACAGACGGATCTCGATGATGAGCGACGCCCGTCTCGAGGTCGGGGACGCGACGTATCCCTGTTCGATTCTGGACATGTCCGTGGGTGGCGCCGCCATCATGACGCCGCTGGCCCTGGCGCCCGGCAGCCGCGCGGTGCTCGAAATCGACGGCATGGGCAGTTTCGACGTCCGGGTCGTGCGCGGCCTGGGGATCGGCCTGGCGGTCAGTTTCGACGTCACGCCGGAGCGCGCCAACGCGCTCGGACGCGAGCTCAATCCGGGCCCGCTGCCCGGCACGAACTGAGAGACCGATTCCGAATCAGGCTTTTTATTCAGCAGGCTAGCGCCCTCTTTTCGTCATCACCGGGCTTGACCCGGTGATCCATAACGATGCGTTGGGCAAGTGCCGCCTGGATTGCCGGATCAAGTCCGACAATGACCATGTGCCGAGAAGGGCGGGCTAAGGCGTGTCGAAGCCGATCGATTTCACTTTCTTGAGCACCGGTCCCGACAGCATCGGAATGACGAAGGCCGGGATCTGAACGATCGCCAGGAAGGCGATGATCTCCTGGTCGGCGCCGCCGGCGAGCGCCGCGATCAGCAGGCCGACATTGCGATAGCCGGCCAGCAGGCCCACCGTCAGCGACATTTCGAAGCCCGATTTCACGAACAGGAAGGCGCCGAGTAGCTGCAGCAGCGGGTTCAGCAGAAATCCGCAGGCGACCGCGATCAGGACGTATTGCGGATCGTTGATGGCGATCTCGGCGACGCCGTCCATCAGGGCCGCGGCCAGCAGCGTCAACGTCGCGATCGACAGGATATCGACCACGCCGCGATGCTGCTTGCTGACCCGGGCGGTCAACGGGATCCGCCGCAGCGCCAGGCCGATGGCGAAGCCGGCGCCGATGATCAGCGTCAGCCGCGACATCAGTTCCACCGAGTCGATCTGCAGATGCGGCCCCACCAGCCACTGCGCCAGGAAGGTCACGGTCAGCGGCGCCAGCAGATGGGCGATCATGGCGACCACGAAGGCCAGCAGCGAATCCAGTCCCAGCAGGAAGGCGATCGCCGGCGCCGCCAGCAGCGGCGGCGACAGGGCCGCCAGGATCAAGCCGTCGGCGATCCCCTGCGGCAGGCCGTAGGGCACCAGGACGACCTTGGCTTCCAGCGCGACGAAGACCGGCAGCAGCAGCAGCACGGCGAACAGCAGTCCGGTGATCGGCCAGGCCTGTTTGCGAAAGCCGGCAAGGCGCTCGAAGTCGACCTGCAGCAGCCCGAACACCAGGGTGGCGACCAGCAACACCGACAGGAAGGGCTTCAGCAGCTCCGACACGGCGGGCACCGCGAAGCCGACGATAACGCCGCCGAAGACCACGAAGCGGCCGTAATAGCGCAGATTGGACGAACCTTCGTCGTCGGCGCCGGCGCTGATCAGCCGGCGGCCGATCTCGTTGTCGGCCAGCTCGTTCCTGGCCTGATGCCACAGGCCCTCGCCCGACCCGTCGCCGTTCGCGGATGTCGGGTCGACCGCCCGGTCCCCGGCGGCCCGCAGGGAAGACGAGGCGTTTCGTGCGATGAATGGGCGCTTCTGCCGGGTTCCCTGCGAAGGCATTCCTGCCTCTCAAATTTTGCGAAATTCACGGCCGGCATTCTGGCCAAGGACCATTAAGATTGCGTTCAGTCCTGCCACCGTTTGGGGGTGGTATCGACGCCGCGGACGATATTTCTATCATAGATTGTGATTGTTTCCCGAATCCTGCGACTGAGATGGCCCGGTTAGGGCATCCTTAAGCATGGTCGACTAGGGTGTCGGCGTATCAGTGCCCGGCGTATCGGCCGGCCTGGCGGCGCCGGCCAAGTGGCCCGCGCGGCCCGGCCGCCAACGGGCCCGAACAGTCCAGCGGGTTCCATCATGGTCGCGATCCGTCCCTTCAGGTCCCGCCAGCGGCCGGCGGAAAACCGGACCCTGGCGTCGGAAGCCGATGACCGGTTCGACGTCGGCATGGCGCTTTTCGATTCGGATCTGCAGTTGACGGCCTGGAATCACGATTTCTTCGAGCTGCTGGAACTGCCGATCGCCTTCGCCCAGCGCGGGCGGCCGTACGAGGACTTTCTGCGCTTCGCCGCCGCGCGCGGGCAACTGAGCCTGGGCGAAACCGAGCGCAAGACGATCCGGCTGGTCGACCACGCGCAGAAGGCACAGCCGTTTCGCGAGGAATGGGCGCGCCGCGACGATTGTACGATCACCACCGTCACCGCGCCGCTTTACGGCGGCGGCCTGATTCGCGTCTGCGCGCGTGACGACGCCGACGAGGCACTCGACCGCTTCCTGCGCCAGCATGCCGCCGTGGCCGCGCGGGCCGAGGTGCTGGACGCCCTCGACTGCATGGCGGACGGCTTCGCCCTGTTCGATCACGATGACCGGCTGATGTTCTGCAACGAGCGCTACCGCGAGTACCATCCCGTCATCGCCGACCGTCTGCTGCCGGGTTCCCGCTACAAGAGCCTGCTGCGGGACGCCTTCGCGTTGGGGCAGTATTCGAGCGAATACGAATCGGCCGAGAGCCTGCTGAAGCTGCGCAAGGACGCCATTCGCGGCCGGCGCGACAGTTTCGAGATCCAGTTGGGCGACGGTCGCTGGCTGCACTGCAGCGAGACCAGCACCAGCGACGGCAACACGGTCAGCATCCGCTCGGAGATCACCGAACTGAAGCGGCGCGAGGCCGAGCTGACCCGGTTGAGCGAGGTGCTGAAGGTGCAGAACCTGCACTTCGACACCGCCCTCAACAACATGGCCCAGGGCCTCTGCCTGTTCGACGCGGACCAGCGCCTGATCGTCTGCAACCAGCGCTATCTCGATATGTACGGGTTTTCGTCCGAGATCGTCAGGCCCGGCATCCGGCTGCGCGATATCATGGAATACAGCATCTCGCTGGGGAACTACCAGAGCGACGAGGCCGGTCGGGCGCTGGCCGAGCGGCCGAGCCAGGCCGCCCAGCGTGAACAGTCGGTCATCGAGCAGCACCTGCGCGACGGCCGCGTCATCGCCGTGCTGCACCAGCCGATGGCCGGCGGCGGCTCGGTGGCGACGTATGAGGACATTACCGCCCGGTCCCGGGCCGAGGCCAGCCTGCACCGGCATGCCGAGGCGCTGGAGCGGCGCAATCGCGAGTTGCAGGAATTCGCCTACGTGGCCTCGCACGACCTGCAGGAGCCGTTGCGCAAGATCCAGGCTTTCAGCGACCGGCTGGTCAGGAAGTGCGGCGACCAGGTGAGCGAGGACGGCCAGCTCTATATCGGCCGCATCCAGGACGCCGCGGGGCGGATGCACGACCTGATCAACGACCTGCTGACCTATTCGCGCGTCAGCACGCGCGCGGAAGCGTTCGAGTCGGTCAGCCTCGGCAAGGTCGTCCGCGAGGTCCTGTCGGACCTGGAGATCCGCATCGCCGAGACCGAGGCGACGGTCGAGGTCGGCGAGCTGCCCGATATCGAGGCCTCGGCGGTGCAGATGCGGCAATTGTTCCAGAACCTGATCAGCAACGCGCTGAAGTTCCGCCGCGACGGCGTGCCGCCGCGGGTCGAGATTTCGGTCGAGCCGGTGGCACCGGATGGCGGGGGCGCGGCGGCGCCTGCCGGCATCTGCCGCATCGGCATCGCCGACAACGGCATCGGCTTCGAGCCGAAATACGCCGAGCAGATCTTCGGGATCTTTCAGCGCCTGCATGGACGCGGCAGCTACGAGGGCACCGGAATCGGGCTGGCGACCTGCCGGAAGATCGTCGAACGCCATCACGGCCTCATCGAGGCCCGCGGCATCGAGGGCGAAGGCGCCACGTTCATCCTCACACTACCCCTCAAGCAGGAGCATGGGACGGAAATGCAATGAGCCGACGGGATTCCATTTCGATTCTGGTCGCCGACGACGATCCGGATGACCGGATGCTGATCGAGGATGCGTTCAAGGAGAACTGCGTCGGCAACCATCTCGACTTCGTCGAGGACGGCGAGCAGCTCCTCGCCTATCTCCGCCGCGAGGGCGCCTGGGCGCATCTCGAGGGCGAACCCTATCCCGGCCTGGTCCTGCTGGACCTCAACATGCCGCGGATGGATGGCCGCGAGGCCTTGCGGCAGATGAAGGAGGACGAGCGCTTCCGCACCATCCCGGTCGTGGTCGTGACCACGTCGAAGGCGGAGGAAGACATCCTGCGGACCTACGTGACCGGCGTGAACTCGTTCATCACCAAGCCGGTCACTTTCGAGGGACTGGTCGAGGTCGTCCGCATCCTCAGCAATTACTGGATCGAGATCGTCCAGTTACCGCCGGGCTGCGTGCGGCCCGCCTGATCCGCCGGCCGCCGCCCTCGGGTCGCTAGGGAAAACGGATGAACGAAGCCGCGCGCATACGCTGCCTTCTCGTCGAGGATGACGAGGACGATTACCTGCTGCTGGACGATCTGCTGAGCGATTCCAAGCTGTTCAGCCTGGACCTGACCTGGGTGCGCAGCTTCGACGAGGCGCGGTCGCGGCTTGACACGGATATGTTTGACGTCGGCCTGGTCGACTACCGGATCGGCGCCGAGACCGGGCTGGCCTTTATCCGGACGGCGGGCGCCGCTGGCTGCCGGGTGCCCCTGATCCTGCTGACCGGTCTGGCGAGCAGGGAAATCGACATCGAGGCATCGGAGGCGGGCGCGGCCGACTTCCTGGAGAAGGGCAGCCTGTCGCCCGAGATTCTCGAACGCACCATCCGCTACGCCATCGTGCAGGCACGCAACCGTGCCGACCTGGCCGAGCGCACCACCCTGCTGTCGGCGACGCTCGAACATACCGGCGCCGGCATCGCGGCCTTTGACCGCCGCATGCGGCTGGTCGCCTGCAACAGCCGACTGCGCGAGCTGCTGCAGCTCGATGCCGGCGTGTCGGCGGAGCGGCGCGCGGATGCCGGCGCGCTCTCGTCGTCGGCGGCGGACGACCAGTCGGTCGGTGATGCCCTGCTGCGGCTGGTCGACATCGCGGCGCTGCAGGCGGACGGCGCGCAGGAAGTCACGACGCCGCGGGAGCGGATCCTCGAGGTGCGCCACAACGCGGCGCCGCAGGGCATGCAGGTGCTGATCTGCCTCGATATCACCGAACGCAAGGCGGCCGAGGCGGAACTGGTCCGTTCCAAGGAGGCGGCCGATTCGGCCAACCGGGCGAAATCGGCGTTCCTGGCCAACGTCAGCCACGAATTGCGCACGCCGCTGAACGCGATCATCGGCTTCTCCGAGATCATGTTGGAGGAACTGCATGGGCCGCTCGGCGACGACAAGTATCGGGTCTATATCGACGACGTCTATCGCAGCGGCGAGCATCTGCTGGGAATCATCAACAACATCCTCGACCTGTCGAAGGTCGAGGCCGGTATCAGCGACGTCCATGAATCGGCGGTCGACCTGGAACTGCTGGTGGCGTTTTGCCTGCGTCAGACGGCGTCGCTGGCCGACGAGAAGCGGGTACGGATGGAATCGCGGATCGCGCCGGCGCTCAATGCCGTCCTGGGCGACGAGCGGGCGCTGCGCCAGGCGCTGATCAACCTCTTGTCGAACGCGGTGAAGTTCACGCCGGCCGACGGCCGCGTCACGCTCTCCATCGGGGTCGCGGATGATGGCTGTCTGGAATTCGCCGTCCGGGACACCGGCATCGGCATCGCGGCCGAGGACATCCAGAAATGCCTGACGCCGTTCGGCCAGGCCGACAGTGATCACAGCCGTCAATACCAGGGTACGGGGCTCGGCCTGCCGCTGGTCAAATGGTACGCCGAGCTGCACGGCGGCAGCTTCACGCTGGAAAGCGAGCCGGGCGCCGGCACGACGGCCCGGGTCCTGCTGCCGGCCGAGCGCATCGTCGCCCCGGCCGCCGTCGTCGTCGGATAGCCCGGCCGGGCGGGAGAGCGGGCCGGCAAGGCCGGTCTCGAACGGAACCTCGGAGTCCCACCCGGGAAGACGCCATCGAGGCCAATGTGATGGCGAACGGTCTCCCCACCTGGTCATTGCCGGACTTGATTCGGCAATCCAGGCGGCATGTGCCCAAGACGCGGTTCTGGATCACCGGGTCAAGCCCGGTGATGACGAATGACGGAGGTCTGGTGAAGCAGGCGTTTCGTTTCGGGCCGGGCGCTTAGATCGCCGCGCCCTTCTGGCCCAGCAGGTCGCGTGCCGCGCCCAGTGAGTTGATCAGCATGATCTCGGACGGCGCGAACTTGATGCCGAAACGGGTCTCCAACGCCAGGACCAGCTCGATGTGCTTCATGCTGTCCCAGCTCTTGGCCGTGGTCGGGCTGGTCTCGTCGGTGACCTCGTCGACCGACATCTCCAGGACGTCGGCGACGATCTGACGCAGTGCTGACATGGCGTGGGGCCTTTCTGCTTTGGTGGGGCGTTGGCCGCCGCTCTAGGCGAAGACCAGGTCGCGCACCTGGCTCGGCCAGCGGTCGGGCTCGAATCCGTGCTGCACGAACGCCGCCAGCACCCAGCGCTCGATGCCGATGCCGATACAGGCGGTGAACGCGGGCGAGCCGTCGCCGGTGGTGATGTCGAAGCGCTCGCCGAAGAAGTTGCCGTGCAGGTTGATCGAACCGCAGGCCAGCCGCCGCTCGCTGCCGTCCTCGCGATAGCCGACCGGCATCATGATCTCGTTCTTCACTTCCTGCGCGCGCTGCCAGAAGGTCTTGGCCGCCGACACCGTGGCGAAGAACGGATCGGCGGCGGTTTCGATCTGGCAGGCAAGGTCGAACCGTTCGGCCAGCTCGGCGATCAGCGGCAGTGCCCGTTCGCGGCTGCGCGAAGTGAAGTCCTCGCTGCCGACGAAGACGATTTCGCGGACGCCGAACTCCCACAGCCGGTCCAGGCCCGCGACGTTGCGTGATTCGAACCGGAACACCCGGCCGTTCCAGGACAGCACCCGGCCCTCGTCGGCGATCTTCTGGCCCTGCAGCGACGGATAGCAGGGGAAGCAGGCGGCCGGGTTCAGGCACATGCCCGGCAGGTGCACGTGATCCTTCGGCGGCAGGACGGTCTCGTCGATGTTGCTGTTGGTGACGCGGAAATTCTCGATCGCGTCGAAGTCCTCGATGATGTGGCCGACGAAGCAGACGGCGTTGGGGTGCGATTCGAAATAACCGCAGCGCGCCAGCAGGTCGGCGCTGATCAGGGCCGGATACTGGCGGTCCTCGAACGGGAAGTCCCGCCGGTAGAGGTCGGCCGCCGCGGCGTCGATGGCGCGGGCCAGCTTCAGCGCCGGCCCGGCCAGCGAGACATGGCCGCCGCCATAGTCGTGGATCCAGCCGCGGCGCTTCAGCTCGCCGTGCACGTCGGCCTGAAACGGCTTCGGGTCGCGCCGTTCGGTCTGCAGAAAGACCTTGGTGTCGAACTGATGCACGCGCTTCAGCATGGCGTCCAGGAAACGCCCGAGCTTCTCGCGCACGTCGTCGTCCCACATCGGGTCGGTCAGCTCGGCGGCGATGTTGGTGCGGTCGGAATTGACCCGCAGGGTCGACAGGTGCGGCGAGACGAACACCGATTCCTTCTCGATGTCGGCGGCCAGCGTTTCGTCGATTTGTCGCGGCAGGTCGATGACGATCGTCATGACGGGCTCCCAGGCAGTACGCGGGGTCAGAACTGGTAGTAGATGAAGGCGGTTTCGCCGGTCGCCAGGCCCAGCGCCACGGCGACGACGATGCCGCAGGTCGCCGCCCAGCGCAGCGACGGCCGCCACAGCAGCCATTTCGACAGCGGCAGCTCGTCGTAGTCGGCCGGGTCCGAGCTGATCTTGTGGCGGTACATGATCTGCTGCGTGTTCGGCATCATCAGCGCGATGGCCGCCAGCATGGTGATGGCGGCGACGGCGTCCGAATAGGACACGGTCGGCACGTCGACGGTGGCGACCCAGCCGCTGGCGTCGGCGCCGGCACCGACCATGGCGGTCAGGATGATCAGCGCCGTCGAGACGTCGGCGGCGCGGAAGAACACCAGGCCGGTGACCACCACCAGCATGGTCAGCAGCCAGCCCGCCGGCGCCGGCAGGCGCGGCGCCTTGGCCTGGCGCCAGGCATGGTTGACCGCCATGGCGAGGCCGTGGATGGCGCCGAAGATGACGAAGGTCCAGCCGGCGCCGTGCCAGATGCCGGCCAGCAGGAAGGTGAAGAAAATCGGCACGGCGATGGCGGCGAGAAACCGCCGCGCCGTCGAATGGTTGTTCTGCATGGCCCGGCGGGTGGCGGCGACCGCCAGCGGCGAATACAGGTAGTTGGTGAAGAACCGGGTCATCGTCATGTGCCAGCGGCGCCAGAAATCGGTGATACTGGTCGCCTTCAGCGGCGAATTGAAGTTGAACGGCAGCTTCAGGCCGAACAGCAGGCCGGCGCCCAGCGCCATGTCGCAATAGCCGGAGAAGTCGAAGTAGAGCTGCACCGTGTAGGCGAGCGCGCCGATCCAGGCCAGGCTGGTCGACGGCAGGGCGCCGTCGGCGACGCCGTTGAAGACCGCGTCCGCATAGGGTGCGACGCTGTCGGCCAGCACCATCTTCTTGAACAGGCCGAAGCCGAAGACCGTGATCGCCACCGAGATCCGCGACAGGTCGAGCACCTTGTCGTCCTGGCGCTCGAACTGGCTGGTCATGTCGCGCTGCAGGACCAGCGGACCGGCCGTGACATAGCCGAAGAACGAGCCGAACAGGAAATAGTCGATAATCGACAGGCGCGCCACCTGGCGGTTGTAGACCTCGACCAGGAAGCCGATCTGGATGAAGGTGAAGAACGAGATGCCGACCGGCGCCAGTACGGCGACATAGTGGTAGTTCGCCTCGGTCAGCGTGTTGATGTTGTCGATCAGGAAGTTCGTGTATTTCAGATAGCCGAGCAGGGCCAGGTTGGCGGCGATCGCCAGGATGAAGATCGCCTGCCGCAGCTTCGGCTGCCGGTCGGTGCGCAGCATGGCGCGGCTGAACAGGTAGTTGATGCCGACCGAGCCGACCAGCAGGGCGCCGTGCGCCAGGCTCCATTGCGCATAGAAGAAGATCGACGCCAGCGCCAGCCAGGCCAGCGCCGCCCGCTTGCCGGCCGTCCGGTGCACGACGGCGAAGACGATGAAACAGACGGGCAGGAAGCCCAGGATGAACTCGACGGAATGAAACAGCATGCCTCTTGCTCCAACGGGCGGCCGGCTACAGCGCCGATGCCGATGCCGGCGGACGGCCGGACACGACCTGGGCCAGCAGTTTTTGCAGGCAGACCGGCCGGCTGTGCTCGGAGTCGATATACATGTCGGCCGTGCAGCCGACGCGGGCCGGATCGAAGCTGCCGGCCGTGCGGAAGCCGTATCGCGCCGCCAGCTCGCGGGTCAGCGCCTCGACCGCCGTCAGGTGATCGGCATAGGCGGTGCCGGCGACGGCGTCGTGGAACTGCGGATTGAACGGCGGGTGGGCCAGGACGACGTCGACCTCGTGGTTCTGCAGCAGCGCCAGCATGCGCCGGAAGGCCTCGACCGTGTCGGCGTTGATCCGGGGCGGATGGCGGCGCACGTGCTGGGCCATCTCCAGCGCCCGGTCGCGGACATAGTCGGGCGTGAAGGCGGCCAAGTGCGCGCCCGACCAGCGGATCGAGCCGTCGGCCATGAAGAGGTCCAGATCCGGGGCGAAGTCGGCGTCGGTCGGGCCCGGCCGGTTCTTGGCCCGAAGCTCGCGCAGGCCACCGGTGATGGCCAGCCGCAGCGAGAACAGGTCCAGCACCGGCTTCAGGTGGTAGTCCTCGTACCACGGACGCTTCGGCAGGCCGAGGCGCGGCTCCATCGCCCGGAACGACGGGATGCCACCCAGCCAGAGATAGTCGGTCCGTTCCGCCACCGGCGTGAAGGTGGCGTCGCGCACGCTGATCACCAGGGTCTCCGGCAGCCGGTTATAGTCCAGCAGGTGGCCGACCATGCCGATCGGGTCGTCATAATAGTCGCGGTGCACATGCGCGTTGAAGAAGTCGACGCCCGGTGTCAGGCCGGCATGCGCTTCCTGCCAGTGGCTGGCGCCGAGAATGATCAACTCGGGTGTTTTCGTCATCAGCCGGATCTGATGCCGGCGAACGCCGCGGATCTCGAAGTTCAGGTCGTAGAGGGCGTAGTTCTGGCCGCCGTGCAGTGTGCGGGCGACCTCGGCCTGCGCCGGCTTCTGATAGATCAGCGGGGTCAGGCTGCGGTTGGCGAAGGCGATCGCCGTCAGCACGCCGGCGATGACCAGGAGCAGCAGCGAGATATAGACGCCCGGTCCCAGTTCACCGTCGCCGTCCTGCAGGGGCAGGGGATCGCCGCCGCCGGCGGCGTCCTGGCGGTCCGGCGGGCGGGTGGTGGTCTGGCGATGCAGGTCTTCCGGACTGTCCGGGGCTGGCAGGGCGCCGTGCGCGGTGGCTGGCATCTGTCGCCTCTTTTACTAACGACTCGAATTTGACTGCTGGGCGAACGAATGCGCCGGTTCCGAATTCGCTGGAAGTATGCGTTGGAACGAATAAAAAACCGTAAAACGGGATTTGCCGGTATTTGGGAAAGCCGCCGCGAACGGCGGTGGGAAATGCGGACTAGGCCATGGCGTCGGCGACGGCGGCGGGGAAGCCGTGCCGGGTCAGGAAGCTGAACAGTGACGACCCCAGCCGGTCGACATCGTCGAAATAGCCGTCGATAACGATCTTTTCCCGGTCGATGCGGCAGCTTCGGTCGCGGCGGACCTGCAGGATGCGGTGCACGCTGATCTGCGGCGCGGTCTCGGCCGCGGTCCGCACCGACTCGGTGGTGTGGATCTCCAGCGCGCCGTCGACGTCGTGCCGGGCGCTGCGGAACTCGTAGCAGAGGTCGTCGTCGAGCTGCGCGGCCAGGCGATTGCCGGTCGCGGGGTCGATATGGTTCAAGGTCCGGAGGAACCCGAAATAGTCGAGAATCTGGCGGTTCTGTGCCTGCATGGTGCTGCTGCCCTCAAATGACCGTCGACCGCGCCATCGCGGCACGCCCGGTGTCGGTACAGCAGGATCCAGGCCAAACCGCGGACGTCGGGGATTCGCCCGTTGTCGGCGCTTTCCCTCCCGGATGATGCCAGTCTGCGTTGGCGGGCTGTCCCACTTTGAAGCGGTAATGTTTGTTTTTGGCTCATGAGTATTTGATCTGTTGCCGGAATATTTGAATGAATTGATGAATTATTAAATAAATATCTCATTTATTTAAAATAATCGCCAATCGTCATCCTTCGGCTTTGCCCGTTCGTCATTCGCGCGGCCGCCCCCGGCCGCCCGGCCCGGGATACCGTCGCCGGGCGGCCGGGGGCGGCACCGTCAGGCGCCGGTCCGTGACGGGTGCTCAGGCGCGCCGGCGCCGCGACAGCAGCAGGCCGATCGTGGCCAGGACGAACAGGCCGATCATGCCGGGTTCCGGCACGGCCGCCGCGCCGCCGGCGCGCACCGACATACTGGTGCTGATGGTCTCGACGCCCAGGGTGGCTTGCAGGGTGAAGTCGTAGATGCCCGGCAGATCGAAGTCGAACGGCGGCCCGAAATAGCCGAACACCGGGTTCTGCGATGCCTGGTAGAGGTTGGCGGGGTCCGAGTTGTCGCCGGGCGAGCCGGCGTCGACATTGCCGGCATCGCTGGTCGCGCCGGCCGGCGCCACGGCGCTGGCGCAGATCAGGCCGTTCGGGAAGCTGCCGGACGGCGTGCTCGGCGTGTGGCAATCGACGGCCGCGCGGAAGGCCGGGTTCAGCAGGTCGAACACGCCGCCGCTGGCGGGCACGTTGGCATTGCTGGACGAGATCAGCAGCGACAGGCTGTCCAGGCCCGCGAAATCGCCGCCATAGCTGATATGGAAATCGAAGTTCCAGGCCGCGCGGTTGGCGTCCGTCGGCGTGCCGCCGGCCGAGAAGCCGAGCGGCACGTCATAGGTGCCGCCGCTCGGGGTGATGTTGCCGACCTTGCGCTCGGTGGCGCGGATCCCGAGCTCGATGTTCTGGCCACCGAGCTGGCCGGTCTGCACCTGGAAATCGCCGTTCGCCTGGCCGAGGCCGACATTCCAGATGCTGACGGCGGCGGCGGTCGCGGTGCCGGCGGTCACGAACGTCGCGGCCGCGGTGACGGCAAGCGTCATGGCGGCGGCGCGAACAACACGCAATGTCATGAATGGTTCCCCCAAGATTGCACGAACACGAGTTTGCACGCAAAAATTGTGCCAAATATGGTTAATGCACGAATCCCAGGGATTTCAGAAACTTACGACATTTGCCCGTTGGGAGTGCGTCAAACTTTTGTAAGAAATCCCGACACAGTGACGGATTTCTTTACAACGGCGAGACGGCCGACGGGACCCGGCCGGATGCCGCCGCCCGCGGGCCCGGCCGTTCCGACCGGGGCCCGCGGGCGGCGGACAAACCGTCCTAGCGCCGGATGAAGTTGGCCAGCACGGCCGGCGCGGCGGCGTCGAAGCCGACCACGTCCAGCATGCCGGCGTCGTCCGGATCGGCGATCGAGAAGCCGTTCGACACCATGCCGACCACCACCAGCCTGGCCGCGATACCGGTCTTGCGCCGGTAGTCGCGCAGGGCCTGCACGGGGTGGATGTCGCCGGCCCAGGTCTCCGAGTCCGTGTAGACCACGAACGCGTCGACCTCGAGGCCGCGGTCCAATGCGTACAGCATCGGCAGGGCGCAGTCGGTGCCGCCGAACGGCAGGTCGGCGGTGGTCCGCAGGACGTCCGCCAACCGCTGCCGCGGCGAGATCGACAACGGCACCAGGCCGTCGTCACCGCGATCGCCACCGAACAGGCCCCGTGACCGCAACCGGCCGGCCGACGAGAAGCCGACCGTGTGCACGTGGCGCTCGGTCGCCGTGGTGACCAGCACCATGGCGGCGGCCGCCTCGCGCGGCGTCAGCGGCGACCCCGCGACCTGGCCCCAGGTCATGCTGCCGGACACGTCGAGCGCCAGCAGCAGCCGCTTGCCGGTCGGCTCGACATGCGCGAAGGCCTGGTAGAACGCGGCGTCGAGCGCGTCGATCACCTCGGCCACCGGCTCCCATTCCAGCTTGCCCCGCAGGCCCTTGCCCTGCGCGTAGATGGCCTGCGCCACCAGCAACGCCAGCGGATGCACGCGCGCCTTGCGCAGGGTCTCGCCGTCGCCCAGCCGCGCCGCGACCTGGGTGGCCGCCGCGCTCATCGGCCGCAGCAGCCCGACCGCCGACATCTTGGCGAGGTTGCGGATCATCGCCGTCATCGGCATCCGTTCCAGCAACGCCGCCCAGACCGCGACGTCGTTCAGGGCGTCGGTCGGCAACGCCTCGCGCGGCAGACCGTGTCGCCGGATCAGCGCCGGCAGGTCCGCGTCCGGTGCCTGAGCGGCATCGAACCCCTGCGCCAGCATTGGCAACGCGGGGTCGCCGCCACCACGCAGGGCCCATTCGAACAGGGCGCGGCGCCCGGGATCGGCCGTGACCGGGTGCGCGAGCCGCAGCAGGTCGCGGTGCGACCAGCCGTCCCGCTGCCGGTACTTGACCATCTGCAGCGCCAGCCGGTCGATCGGCTGATCGCCGTACCAGCTTGCAACGGCCCGCCTGAGGCCGCGGCCCCAGCCGCGAAAGCCCTCGACGAACGCGGCGAAGTGGAACAGGTGCGTGCCGGTCCGCGCCACCCGGGGCAGCGCGGCCAGGGCCGCCTGTCGGGTCGCCGGATCGTCGCTGGCCGTCGCCATGGCGAGCACGAACAGCGCCGGGTCGTTCCTCGGCGCGCGGCCGGCATCGGAGATCTCGACCACGCGTGCGACCACCCGCGCGCCGTCCGCCGCCAGGCAGCGTTCGACGGCTTCCGCGTTCTCGCGCGTCAGCGCCCGGGCTGCGATGTAGAACGTGCCGTCCTCGCTGCCGAGCACCAGGAACCGGTCGAGCCGGTCCCAGTCGTCGACGGCGAAGGCATGTCCGCCGGCCGCGTTCGCCACCTGGCCGGGCAGGGCTTCGTGCTGCGGCGTCCGGCGCCGCGAAAACAGGTCTCGCAAGGTCATCGTCTCTATCCCCAACGGGGCGGTCCGGGCGTGTCGTTCGATCAGGCGGGCATCGCCCGCATCCACGGGGGGGTCGCGCCCTCGGTGGGGCGCCTACACTGGCCAAACACCAGTTGCCTTACGGCTACGATAAGCCTGATCTGCCGGCCCGGACCGCCGGTTCATGTCTGGATTGCGTGCGCGTCGCGCTGTCGCCGCGGCAGGGTTTGGGCGTGTCGGCGGATCAGGCGGCCTTCGCCTGCGTTCACGGGACTCACGCCCTCGGCGGGGCGCCGCGACGGGCTTTCCGCCCTTTTCGTCGCCACGATAAGCCTGACCCTTCGGCCCAAACCTCGCGATCCGCCGACGCCGGGCGTCGGCCGATCAGTCAGGCCCGTTCCGGGCCTGCCGGTTTGCCGCGGTGATGGTGTGCTGTCGCGCGGATCGGCGGCCGGTCGTCAGTACCGATAACTCGGATTGCCGGTCGACGTCTTCAGCCAGGTCGCGTGGACGGACTTGGCGACATACGTCGACGGCGTTATCGACCGGCCGTCGATAAATCGCGATTTCGTCATGCCATCCTCCGTCTCGACCCAATTTCCTTCAGGCGGTTTCGGCGCCCGGGCGTGTTTGCGAACCAGGATGATCCACGTGCTCTTAGTTGAGCTACCCGAACAATCGCTCGGGGACGGATTTTCACCGCCATCCGCGTGGTTTTCGATAACCCTGCCTCTCCGGCCCGGACTCCGGACGTCATCTCTTGCGATGCGTCGCCGAACTCCAAAACCTGTCCCGGTCGGGCGTGTTTCGTCACTGGCGCCACGTTGTGCTTTGAAAGCACGATGCTTGGGGAGCGATAAGCCAACGATCCCGGCCCGACCAAGGCGGCAACTTTTAGCGGCACACGATTAAGTAGTCAATGCAAATATATGTTCTATTTTTGGTGTGGCGTTAAAACTTTCGGTCGCCGACTGGCCGCGCGGGCGAAATGTTCGCAAATTCCACCCCGCGTCGCCGCTCCGTGCTGCGCGTCGATCGAAATCCGCCTAAACTCGCGCGCCTGAACGCGGACCGTTTTGGGAGGAATGTCATGGATGTGCGCACGCAGATGCGCCGCGCCGCGCGGTTCTATGCCAACCGCGAGGCGATCGTCGCCGGCGGCCGGCGGCTGACCTTCGCCGAGGCCTGGGCGCGGGGCGTGCGCATGGGCAACGCGCTGATCGCCCTGGGGCTGAAGCCCGGCGACCGGGTCGGCGTGCTGGAAGACAATTGCGTCGAGTCGGCCGACATCTTCCTGGGCGCCGCCGTCGCCAACGTCGTGCGCGTGCCGCTCTATCCGCGCAACGGCCGCGAGGCGCATCTGCACATGCTCGGCCATACCGGCTGCCGGGCGCTGATCGTCGCCGACAAATACGCGCACGAGGTCGACGGTATCGACGCCGAGCTCGACGATCTCCGGCACATCGTCGTCCGCGACGACGGCTACGAGGCCTGGCTCGCCGGTCATGCGGATGTCGATCCCGATCTCGCGATCGATCCCGACGACAACTACATCATCCGCCATACCGGCGGCACCACCGGCCAGTCCAAGGGCGTCGCCTATACGCACCGCGCCTGGCTCGCCGCCGGGCGCGACTGGTTCTATCTCTATCCGCCGGTCGAGCCGGGCGACCCCTGCCTGCATCTCGGGCCGATCAGCCACGGCTCCGGCTATCTGTTCGTGCCGGTCTGGCTCGGCGGCGGCTGCAACGTCATGCTCGACCATTTCGATCCGGTCGAGACGCTGGACGTGATGGAGGGCGAGGGCATCGCCTACATGTTCCTCGTGCCGACCATGCTGAACGCGCTCAACCACCTGCCGGGCGTGCGGACTCGCGACTGGTCGAAGCTGAAATGCCTGCTGATCGCGGCGGCGCCGATCGCCGACGACACCGCGCACACCGGCCGCGAGATCTTCGGCGACGTGCTCTATCAGGGCTACGGCCAGACCGAGGTGCTGCCGGTCGCCATGATGGGGCCGCGGCAATGGTTCGCCGAGATCGAGGGCTCGCAGCCGCTGCGCGCCTGTGGCCTGGCGCTGCCGTTCGCCCAGCTCGAGATCCGCGACGACGACAACCAGCCGCTGCCGGCCGGCCAGGCCGGCCAGATCGCCGCCAAGACCGACGGCCAGATGGTCGGCTTCTGGAACAACCCGGAGGCCACGGCCGAACGCCTGGTCGACGGCTGGGTGCTGACCGGCGATATCGGCATGCTGGACGAGAACGGCTATCTCTACATGCTGGACCGGTCCGACGACATGATCATCTCCGGCGGCTACAACATCTGGCCGGCCGAGCTCGAGAACGTCATCTCCGACCATCCGGCCGTGATCGAGGTCGCCGTCTTCGGCGTGCCGCACGAGCGCTGGGGCGAAACGCCCATGGCGGTCTGCGTTACCGACGGCGAGACACCGGTCTCCGAGCAGGAGATCGCCGACCTCTGCGCCGACCGTCTCGGCTCCTACAAGAAGCCCGGCCGTGTCGAGTTCCGCGCCGACCCGCTGCCCAAGAGCCCGGTTGGCAAGATCAAGCGCAAGGATCTGCGCGAACCGCACTGGGCCGGCCGCGACCGCCGCATCGCCGGCAGTTGAGGCGCGGCGGCGGCGGTCGATTTCGTCGCCTTCCGGTCCCGGTTTCTGTTAGACTGCCCTCAACGGTGGTCATGCCATGAGATACCTTTCGGCGCTGCTGCTTGCCGGGCTGGTCGCACTGGCATTTGGAACGTCGGCGGCGCAAACGGACCGGCCGGCGGACGACGCGGCCACGACCGCCCAGGTCAGGGAACTGCAAGCCAGGATCGAGGCGCTGACCGCGCGGCTCGACGCCGTCGGCGGTCTCCGCGCCGAGATCGCGGCGTTGCGCGCGGAGATGACCGCGCTGCGCGCCGCCATCGCCGACCTGCGCGGCGCGGTGGCGCCACCGGCCGAGGCATCGGTGGCCGAGACGCCGCCGGCCGAGACAACGCCGCCGCGACGGCCGGCCGGTCCCGCGTCGGCGCCGGCCGCGACCGCGGCGGCACGGTCGGGCGGCGATGCCCGACCCGCCGCCGTGCCGGCGCCGCCGCCCGGCAAGCCCGGCGGCACGCCGCGCACCGAAAACGAAAAGGCGGTGCTCGAGGCCGCGGCACCGCTCCTGGCCTACGACACGCCGGGCCCGGACGTCGTCGCCTGCGGCGATCCCTGGTTCTGCGTCGCCGACTTTGCCACGAACCCGCGCTACAAGGGACAGGCGAACGTGTTCGGCAACATCGAGGCGGCCGACCGCGCCTGGGAACGGGCCGGCAAGCCGGCCGATGGCGGCATCGCCTTCCTGCCGGGCGTGCATGTCGTCAAGAATCTCGGCCGCGAGAACTTCTTCCGCAACGTGCGCCGCGTCCGGGCGCAGGACAAGACCCGGGAAACCGTTGCCGATTGCGGCCGGGGCTGGCCGCGCTCCGACTTCTGTCTCTGGAACATCGGCGACGCCGTCGTGACCTTCGAGGGCTTCGAGGTGCGCGATGCCTGGGGCCGGAGCCGGCGCGCGGCCGTGGGCGCGATCAGCGACAGGGACGCCCGCCTGGTGCTGATCGACATGACGCTCAGCCGCAGCGACAACGGCATCCGGACGACCGGCGGCTGGGTGGCGATGTTCCGCACCCGGCTGGTCGGCAACTCCCGCACCGACGTGGCGCACGGTGCCTATATCTCCAACGACAACCGGCGCGGCCGGCTCTGTCCGGTCGTGGTGGCGGTCGACGTGGTCTCGGTCGCCAACGAGGTCGCCCACGCCTTCAAGACCCGCTGCCGCGTGGTTTACATCAAGGGCGGCCTGTATGAGGCGTCCAAGGGTTTCGCGGTCGACAACGCGCAGGGCGGGCGGATGCTGATCGAGGACGCCGAGATCGTCCAGAAGGCGCCGAGCCGGCAATGGGTGGTGATCGCGCACGGTCTCGACAAGCTGGTGCGCGACACCGGCTTTCCGACCAAGCGCTACATGGGGCAGCAGCACGCGGTTGCGAACGTGTGGCGCGGCCAGACCACGCTGCGCGACGTGCGCATCGTCAACGAGCTGTCGCCCGGCTTCGCGGGTATCTGGAACGATTCGAAGTACCGGCTGCCGGAACGGGATGGCGAGGGCAACGTGATCCGCAATCCGGACGGCAGCTTCGTCTACAAGGAGACGTCCGAGGTCTTCACGGCCGATCCGGTGGAGCTGATCAACGTCACCGTCGATGGCCAGCCCGTCGCCGCCGACGACGTCGTCGGGCCGAGCGCGTTGCTGCCGTAGTCGTCTGTGAGGTATGCGCTCCCAATCATCCGGCAATTCTGACCATTCCGGCGAAGAAGCCGGTCAAGCCGGTCTATCTCAGAGCATGTGAATGAATTTACTCCCGACCCAAAGAAGCCGTCATGCTGGCGCAGGCCAGCATCCAGCAGCATCATAAACTGGTTAAAAACAACAAACATGGATCCTGGCTCCCGGCCTGCGCCGGGACAGGCTCCGCCAGGATGACGACCTGGGTGGCTTCGATGCAATTCTTTCACACCTTCTCAGGAAGCTGGTCCAGTTGGTTGACGAGGCTACGAGGTAGCAAGATGCTGAAGACGTATGGCATATGGCTGCGCGCCGTTAGAGAGGCGGACGGCGAGATCTACTGGATCGCCGAGGTGCCGCAGTTGCCTGGATGTATCAGTGACGGCGAGACGGCCGATGAGGCCGTGACAAACGCCATTCAGGCGGCAGACGAGTGGGTTGAAGAAGCCCGGCGTCTGGGACGTGACGTCCCCGAGCCACTGGACGATATCAAAGTGCAGGTCGCTTAGCTGAATGGCACGTGAGGCAGGATCGCCACCAGTCCCACGGCGGTATGGACCAGCCAGCGGACGATCATCCGATTACCGGGCTGTCATGGCCGGGCGGAAGAGCAAGTCGTGCCGCCGCGTGTCAGAAACGTGCCAATTGACATGCGGGTGCCTGCGCCGTTCCGCACGTTGACGTGGGGACCGTATGTGTGGAACGGCTCGGATTGCTGCGGAATTTGGTGGTGCCCACAGTGTGATTTGAACACACGACCTCTCCCTTACCAAGGGAGTGCTCTACCCCTGAGCTATGTGGGCCCAAGCGTGGCGCGGAAACTGCCATAGGGCCGGATGGCGTGCAAGGCATGATCGGCGGGGGCGAACTTCGGGATCATGACCGAGCTTGTCGTGCGCCATGCAGAACGCGGCCGATGATCACGACATCGCGTTCCACTCGGTAAACGATGATATGTTTGCCGTGGACGAACCGGTGCGTCCGTCCTTTGTAAGGTCGCCCGATGCGGGGTTGTTCGCCGATAAGGGCGAAAACCCGGTCCAGCTTATGCCGATAGGCTTCGGCCTGTCTTTCGTCCCAGGCGCCCTGTATGTCGCAGCTCTTCCGTCGATTTTTCCGAGAGGCCGCTGTTGAAGCCTTCTTCGATTGCGGCTTCCAGCAATCGCCGCCGGGCCTCCGGCGGCAGGCCGTCGAAATACGCCTTCTGGGCCTCGGTCGGCTGAGGCCAGGGGTAGGCGTCGATGAAGATGGTCTTCGCATCGTTCATGAGGGCATTATAGCAGATCAGGCACCGGTATGAGCGGGCCTCGATCCCGAGAATGGTTCTGGAATCGGACATGGCGGAACGCGGCGACAAGGAAAGTCCGAAACAGGCCGCGCGGCGGGCGCGCGAGGCGCGGCTGGCCCGGGCGCTGCGGGAAAACCTGCAGCGGCGCAAGGCCCAGGGCCGCGGGCGGGCGGATGCGGCCGCGTCCGGCCCGCCCGGCGGGGCGCCCGTCAAAAAATAGCCGCATTGCCGCGCATAATGCGCCACCGGCCGCGTCTGTCGGGCCGGCAGATGGCGGTTTCATTACATGTTGCAATGCGGTAATAGTCCCGCCGCGAGCGCGATGCGGGACGCCGGCCCGCGCCGCGCGCCTTGGGGAACCACATGGACAGAATCCGTATTCGCGGCGGTCGGCCGCTGAACGGCCGGATCGCGATCGGCGGCGCCAAGAACGCCGCCCTGCCGCTCATGGCCGCCGGCCTGCTGACGGACGAAACGCTCTGCCTGCGCAACCTGCCCGACCTCGCCGATATCCACACCATGCTGCAGCTCCTGTCGCAGCACGGGGTCGCGGTCGAGCTCAACGGCGGCGACCCGGCCGGCGGCGCCACCGGCCGGGTCGTCAGGCTGCGCGCCGACGACATCCACAACCTTACCGCGCCCTACGACATCGTCCGCAAGATGCGGGCCTCGGTGCTGGTGCTGGGGCCGCTGCTGGCGCGCTTCGGCCAGGCCACGGTCTCGCTGCCCGGCGGCTGCGCCATCGGCACCCGGCCGGTCGACCTGCATATCAAGGGTCTGGCCCGGCTCGGGGCCGAGATCGACCTCGACGACGGCTATATCCGGGCGCGCGCGCCCAAAGGGCTGACCGGCGCCGTGATCCGCTTTCCCCTGGTTTCGGTCGGCGCCACCGAGAACCTGCTGATGGCGGCGACGCTGGCCCGCGGCGAGACCGTGCTGGAGAATGCCGCCCGCGAGCCCGAGATCGGCGATCTCGCCGCCTGCCTGAACGCCATGGGCGCGCGGATCACGGGCATCGGCACCGACATGCTGCGCGTCACCGGCGTTGACCGGCTGCA
Organism: Alphaproteobacteria bacterium; assembly: GCA_028281075.1. Taxonomy (GTDB): domain Bacteria; phylum Pseudomonadota; class Alphaproteobacteria; genus JANQKO01. The sequence goes on from JANQKO010000466.1 coordinate 23,978, forward strand.
CGGCGCCGACCATGGCGTGCTGCCGGACCGCATCGAGACCGCGACCTATGCCATGGCCGCCGCCATGACCGGGGGATCGGTCGAGCTGACCGGCGCCGACATGGGCCTGATGGAGGCCGCCGTCGGCGTGCTGAGCGAGGCCGGCGTGTCGCTGGCGGCGTCCGAGCATGGGCTGACGGTCACGCGCAACGGCGCCGGCCTCAGCGGCGTCGACGTCACCACCCAGCCCTATCCGGGCTTTCCGACCGACCTGCAGGCCCAGGTGATGACGCTGATGACGGTGGCCGACGGCGCCGCGATGATCACCGAGACGATCTTCGAGAACCGCTTCATGCACGTGCCCGAGCTTGCCCGCATGGGCGCCGACATCCAGGTCAAGGGACCGGTGGCCATGGTCCGTGGCGTCGCCGGGCTGTCCGGCGCGCCGGTCATGGCGACCGATCTCAGGGCCTCGGTCTCGCTGATCCTGGCCGGGCTCGCGGCCGAGGGCGAAACCACGGTCAATCGGGTCTATCATCTCGATCGCGGCTATGCCGACCTGGTGTCCAAGCTGGCCGGCTGCGGCGCCGAGATCGAACGGATCGGGGACTGACGTTGGGGCGATCGTCGTGACGGCGTTGATGAAACTGGAGGCGCGGGATGCCGACGATCTGGCCGTGGTCTCGTCCTGCCTGCAGGACGGCCTGACGCGGGTCGCCGACATGGCCTATCAGCGCGGCCGCCGCCGCTTCGTGCTGATGGTCAACCGCTTCATGTGGGAGCGCGTGCACGCGCGCGCCGGCGGCCGGATGCGCGAGGGCGGCGAGCGTGTCCGCTGCGGCGTGCATTTCGACAGCGTGCTGGATGTGCGCGTCCAGAACATCGCCCAGGACGACCGGGACGGCCTGCTGCCGCTGCTGGCGGTGACGTCGGCCGAGACCGCGGCCGGCGTCGATATCACGCTGACCTTCGCCGGCGGCGGCGCCGTGCTGCTGCGGGCCGAGGTGGTCGACTGCCACCTGGCCGACATCGGCGAGCCCTGGCCGACGCCGAGCCGGCCGGACCATCCCGACGACGCGCCGGCCTGACGGGGAGCGGCCGGTCCATGCGCGCCAACGACCCCCTGGTCATCGCGCTGCCCAAGGGGCGGATCCTCGGCGAGGTGATGCCGCTGCTGCGCGGGGCCGGCCCCGAGCCCGAGCCGGCCTTCGACGACCCCGATTGCCGGCAGTTGCGGTTCACGACACGCGATCCCGACGTTAGCATCATCCGCGTGCGCAGCTTCGACGTGGCGACGTTCGTCGCCTTCGGCGCCGCCCAGATCGGCGTCGCCGGCAACGACGTGCTGTTGGAGTTCGACTATTCCGAGCTCTATGCCCCGCTCGACCTCGGGGTCGGCCATTGCCGCCTCGCCGTTGCCGAGCCGGCCGAGCTGCTGGCCGAGGACGATCCGGCGCAGTGGAGCCACATCCGCATCGCCACCAAGTATCCCGAGATCACCCGCCGCCACTTCGCCGCCCGCGGCGT
>JANQKO010000075.1 GCA_028281075.1 Alphaproteobacteria bacterium
GGTGATCCAGAACCGAGGCCGGGGCAAGTGCTGCCTGGATTGCCGGATCAAGTCCGGCAATGACCAAGTGGGGTGGCCGTTCGTCATAATATTGATCTCATTGATACCTGTTCAGGTTGGGTTCTGATAAGGACAACCCCTAATAGTTTCACCACAAAGACGCCAAGACACCAAGGTCAGATGTCGAGATCTTTGGATCTTCGGCGTAGCCCTGGTGTCTTGGCGGTAAAACCCAGTTTGTCAATGCGCTATCAACCAGCACCTCTGCCAGCGAATGCGCTGTCTGGCATTTCATTTTGCGGTGTTTCGCACCAACAGACGTTCTGATTCTTTGTGTCTTCGTGTCTTTGTGGTGAAAAATGGACTTTCTTTCGCCATCGGCGAAAATCGCCGTCAGTGCAGTTCGGCGCGCAGCTTCTGCCGCAGGACGTCGATCGAGACGAGGTGGCCGTCGTGCTCGAAGCACCAGAAGGACCAGCCGTTGCAGGCCGGCAGGCCCTGCACGGCGGCGCCGACCTGGTGGATCGAGCCGCTGGTCTCGGCCGAGATCAGTGTGCCGTCGGCCCGCACCCTGGCCGCGTGCCGGCGGTGCTGGTCGTAGAGCACGGCGCCGGCCGCCAGCATGCCGCGCTCGACCAGCCAGCCGAACGGCACGCGCGGCTGTGCGCGTTTGGACGGCGTGATCTCGAGCACGTCGTCGGCCAGCGTCTCGACCGCGTCGATGCGCGCCCGGGCGATGCCGGCATAGCCGGCATCCTGCTCGATGCCGATGAAGCGGCGGCCGAAGCGGCGGGCGACGGCGCCGGTGGTGCCGCTGCCGAAAAACGGGTCGAGCACGACGTCGCCGCGGTTGGTGGACGCCAGCAGCACGCGGTGCAGCAGGGCTTCCGGCTTCTGCGTCGGATGCGCCTTCTCGCCGTCCCGCTTCAGGCGCTCGGCGCCCGAGCAGATCGGGATCAGCCAGTCGCTGCGCATCTGCACGTCGTCGTTCAAGGCCTTCATGGCCTCGTAGTTGAAGGTATAGCCCTTGGCGTCGCGGTCGGCCGCGCACCACAGCAGGGTCTCGTGCGCGTTGGTGAAGCGCTTGCCGCGAAAGTTCGGCATCGGGTTGGTCTTGCGCCAGACCACGTCGTTCAGCACCCAGAAGCCGAGATCCTGCAGGATGGCGCCGACGCGATAGATGTTGTGGTAGCTGCCGATCACCCAGAGCGTGCCGTTGGGCTTCAGCGCCCGCCGCGCCGCGGTCAGCCAGGCGCGGGTGAAATTATCGTAGCTGCCGAAGCTGTCGAAGCGGTCCCAGTCGTCGTCGACGGCGTCGACCCGGGAATTGTTCGGCCGGTGCAGCGTGCCCTCGAGCTGCAGGTTGTAGGGCGGGTCGGCGAACACGACGTCCACCTGGCCCGGCGGCAGGCGGTCCATCTCGGCGATGCAGTCGCCGACGATGACCTGATCGAGGGGAAGCTTGGGATCCGGCATAACGGGACCGGAGCATGATTCGAGTGGCGAATCAGGTCAATATATTTTTGGATTCAAACCGTTAACGACGAGTCATGGAGTCCGACTCGAGCTGGCGCCGGACCGGCGCGAAGGAACGCCGGTGGTGCCGCGTGACGCCCAGGCTGGCGAGCGCGGCCTGGTGCTGGGCGGTGCCGTAGCCGGCGTTGCGCTCCCAGCCATAGCCCGGATGGGCCGCCGCCAGGCCGGCCATGATCCGGTCGCGGGTGACCTTGGCGACGATCGAGGCGGCGGCGATCGCCGGACAGCGGGCGTCGCCCCTGACGATGCAGCGCGTGCGGCAGGCGAGGCCCGGATCGCGGTTGCCGTCGACCAGCGCCAGCGCCGGCGGCCGCGGCAGGGCGGCGACGGCGCGGCGCATGGCCAGCATGGTCGCGGCCAGGATGTTCAGCTCATCGATCTCCGCCACGCTCGCCTGGCCGACGCCGACCTCGGCCGCCGCTTCGATCGCCGGCAGCAGGGCGGCGCGCCGGGCCGGCGTCAGCGCCTTGGAATCGGCGATGCCGGCGGGGACGTTGCCGGGATCGAGGATCACCGCCGCGGCCACGACCGGTCCGGCCCAGGGACCGCGGCCGGCCTCGTCGATGCCGGCCACCGGGCCGGCGGGATCAGCCATTCGGGCGGGCGATGCGCAAGGGCGGGCGGTCGTCCGCGTCCGCCGCCGCCGTCTCGGCCGTGTCCGCGTCGGTCGTCCCGTCGCCGGGAAAGGCGGCGTCGGCCGGCGTCTCGGCCGGTTCGGCCGCGGCCTCGTCCGGGCTCGCGGTTTCGGTCCGGCGGCGCATGCGCTGGTAGAGCTCGGCGCCGCGGTCGCCCAGCCGCAGCGAGATCTTCCTGGTCTCGGCCACGGCGCGGTTCGAGGCGGCGACCACGGCGCGGGTCTCGCGGCCATAGAGCGCCCGCAGGAGCTGCCGCAGCGACAGCACGCGCTGCCATTGCACCCGCTCCATGCGGCGGGCGGTGACCAGCCAGAACGGGCTGATCATCAGGCTGAGCGCGATCACCGAGACCAGCATGCGGTTGTCGTCGGCGCTGATCACGCCGGCGGCGATGCCGGCCGCGGCCAGCACGAAGGAGAACTCGCCGATCTGGCCGATCACCACGCCGGCGAGCCAGGCGCGCGGCCAGGGCTCGCCCGCCAGCCGCAGCACCAGCACGTTCATCGCCGTCTTGAACAGCGTGACGATGATCAGCAGCACGACGACCTGGCCGAGATTCTCCCAGATGAAACGCAGGTCCAGCAGCAGGCCGATCGACAGGAAGAAGGCCATCAGCAGCACGCTCTGGATCGGCATGGTCGCCTTGAGCACGCCCGGCCGGGCGTTGCTGTTGCCGATCCAGAGACCGGCGAGGAAGGCGCCGTAGGCCGGCGACAGGCCGAGCAGGCCCGAGAGCAGCGCCGCCCCGAAACAGAACGCCAGCGCCGACAAGGCCGCCAGCTCGATATTGTCGGCGAGCTGGTCGGCGAACGGGATCCGAACCCGCTCGCGCCGGGTGAGGTAGGCGATCATCGCCGCCAGCAGGCCGATGGCGACGACGGTCTTGGCGACGCCGGCCAGGTCGAAGCTGGCGCTGCGGGCCATGGATTCGATGACCAGCAGCATCGGAATCACGGCCAGGTCCTGGGCGATCAGCACGCCGACGGCGGTGCGGCCGACATCGCTGCGCAGCTCGCCGATATCCTGCAGGATCTTCATGGCGACCGCCGTGCTGGAGATCGCCACCACGAAGCCGCCGAGCACGGCGGCCTCGGTCGACCAGCCGAACAGCCGCGACAG
>JANQKO010000079.1 GCA_028281075.1 Alphaproteobacteria bacterium
AGGCCCAGGCTGGCGCGGCCGCCGACATGGCAGGTCTCGCCGATCGCCAGCAGCGGCAGGTAGGGCGTCAGGTCGCCTTCCAGCAGCAGCCGCCCGACCATGCCGGCCATCGGGATGCGCCGGCCGTCCTGGCGCGCCGACCGGCGGTCCCACCGCGCCGGCCGCAGATCGTCGTCATGGAACCGCAGGTGCCGGGCGCCGTCGATCAGGGCGCCCCAGTCGGCCTCGGCGCGGCAATCCTGCCAGCGCGCCATCAGGCTGACCCGCTGGGCCAGGCGTGCCATCAGGTTCCCGCTGCCGCCGATCAGCCAGCGGCCCGAGCGGCTGGCATAGGGCGTTTCGAACTCCACCAGCGCCAGTCGCGCCCGCGCCGGCACCGCCACGCGCTCGACCGCCTCGGCGTGCCAGTCGCCGGGCGCCGGCCTGATCGCCGGCCCCGGACCCAGCCCCCGCGCCAGGCCCCGGCGCAGGCCCTCGGCGACCGGTTCCAGCAGGTCGGTGGCAAAGCCGATCAGAGTCAGCGTCAGGCGCAGGTATGCGCCGTCCTCGCGCACCGCCAGGACACCGGGGCGTGGGATCTCCAGTCGGCCGGTCAGGCGCACGCCCGGACCGAACAGCACGGCCAGCGCTGCCGCCGCGCCGGAGTCGCGGTCCGCCAGGTCGCGCAGGGCCTGGCCCAGCGCGCCGCGTACCTGCCCCGCCAGGCGCGGGCCCCCGCGCAGGCCGGGCGGCCGCCGGCATCGGACCGTCACCAGGTAGTGGAACCAGCGCGCCGGCAGGTCGGCCAGCGCCACCGCCGCCGCCGGCCGCAGCAGGCGTTGCCGGATCGCCTCGGACAGGGCCGGCGGATCGGCCGCCGCGCCGGTGCCCGCGCCGGTCATGGCCGGCGGGGTGGTGGCCTGCTGTCCCATTTGCGGTTCGGTCATTGCGCTATTCTGCGCCCTCCGGGCGCCGTCTGCCAATAGCCATGGTTGAAAAAACTACGTCAAGCACCGCTCTGCGTTGGTGGCCTGCGCCGGTGGAACGACGCGCCCGATCGGCGCCGTAGATCGGTTGGCGGGATGCATGCCATGTGGAAGTTTTCTTATCTTATTGAATAATATATAATTTTCTTCGGTGTCCATGGATGGAAATCTGGAAAACTGGCCAAGATCGATGCGAAATGCAATCGCCTTGTGGATCGGTAAGCGAAAGATTGTTGTTGACGAGCGGCTTGTGGCGATGGAGGCTGAAGGCCTTCCCGCTTTAGACGCGGATTGAGACCTGTCGTCGTTCTCGATCTGGTCCGGCCCGCGACCGGTCAGAAGGCTGAAGGCCTTCCCGCTTTAGACGCGGATTGAGACACGCCGGGCTGGTGCAGAACGCCCATCCCGTGAAAGGCTGAAGGCCTTCCCGCTTTAGACGCGGATTGAGACGCACGCGCTCCTGCTGGAGCGCGGCACGGGTGGCGTGGCTGAAGGCCTTCCCGCTTTAGACGCGGATTGAGACGAGGTCGATGGGCGCGACGGAATTGAAGCTCTTGGGCTGAAGGCCTTCCCGCTTTAGACGCGGATTGAGACGCGCAGAGGCCAGGAGCCGTTCCAGAAGTGAATCGGCTGAAGGCCTTCCCGCTTTAGACGCGGATTGAGACGCGCGGGTGACTTCATCCCGATCAGCCTTCGACCCGGCTGAAGGCCTTCCCGCTTTAGACGCGGATTGAGACTTCATGGTCCTTGCGGACCATGAAGCCCTGGCCGTCATAGAAGTTGAGCTGAAGGCCTTCCCGCTTTAGACGCGGATTGAGACTTTTGCCAGCCCCTAAAGGGCTCGCCTAGCGTGAGGGCTGAAGGCCTTCCCGCTTTAGACGCGGATTGAGACTCGGCGTCCGCACGCTCGCCATTGACCGACGCAACGGCTGAAGGCCTTCCCGCTTTAGACGCGGATTGAGACGAATGTCGTCGACATTCACTTCACCATCGTAGGGCTGAAGGCCTTCCCGCTTTAGACGCGGATTGAGACTGCCGCCGTGACGGCCCGAATGCCCGGGCTACGGCTGAAGGCCTTCCCGCTTTAGACGCGGATTGAGACGCAGCCTTAAACTCCATCGTACGCACCACACCCGGGGCTGAAGGCCTTCCCGCTTTAGACGCGGATTGAGACCTAGCTCCGATTCGGAGTACGACAGATCGGCCATGGCTGAAGGCCTTCCCGCTTTAGACGCGGATTGAGACGTCACGAGACTCACGCCCAGGCAAATCGCGAGAGGCTGAAGGCCTTCCCGCTTTAGACGCGGATTGAGACGTCGACGCTTACCCCGTGGTCCTCGTCGTAGAGGAGGCTGAAGGCCTTCCCGCTTTAGACGCGGATTGAGACCCCTGCTTCGCCGTCAGCCTGCTGCTTTCGGTCCTCAGGCTGAAGGCCTTCCCGCTTTAGACGCGGATTGAGACTTCCGGGGTCAAGGCGTCCACCCGTTCGATGTAGGCTGAAGGCCTTCCCGCTTTAGACGCGGATTGAGACAACGCCGTTCGGCGGGTCGTACTTGCCCTCGGCGGCGTCGCGCTGGGCTGAAGGCCTTCCCGCTTTAGACGCGGATTGAGACCTGAACAAGACCTCGTCATAGGTCTTGTTCAGGCTGACGCTGGTCGATTGCGCGAAGGCTGAAGGCCTTCCCGCTTTAGACGCGGATTGAGACTCGGCGATCAGGGCCTCGACGTCGCTGGCGATGGAGGCTGAAGGCCTTCCCGCTTTAGACGCGGATTGAGACAAGTTCACTCTCCTGGGTAGTACCGCCAGGAGGAGGCTGAAGGCCTTCCCGCTTTAGACGCGGATTGAGACATTCCCCGACGGCGTAGAAGGCCCACGTGGTTTGGCTGAAGGCCTTCCTGCTTTAGACGCGGATTGAGACGCCGGAACTGAGACCGTGGAGGTACCCCGCGTCCAGGCTGAAGGCCTTCCCGCTTTAGACGCGGATTGAGACGTTGGCGTCCGGGAGGTCGGTGCCCGCGAGGCCGGGGGCCCGAGGGCTTCCCGCTTTGGATGCTGATCGCGACGACGTTTGCAGCGGCGCGCGGGTGAAAGGCAAAATGGCTGGACGGACCCGCGTTCCCCACAGTGGATGCGGATCGACATGGTTGTTTATTGCGGCCGCGCGGCCCACGTCGCCGGCCGCCGGCGTGGCGGCCCTGTGCTCAGACCAGGTAGTAGTCCTGCTCCTCGGCCAGCGGCACCCCGCCAAAGGTCAGACAGCGCGGCCGGGCATGGCGGCTGACGGCATAGACCCGCAGGCTGTCGCCCGGCCCCATCTCGCCGCGAACCCGCGCCGCCAGCCAGGCCGTCTCGCGTTCGCTGAGGGTGGCCTCGAACACGCTCTGCTGCACCCGGGCGGCCCGGTCTTCCAGCAGCGTGGCGATGCGCCGCCGCCGCCGGTCGTCGGCGATGTCGTAGCTGAACACCATCAGCATGCGTGTCGCGGCCATGTCCGTTCCGGTCCGTCAGTAGTCCATGACATAGGGGCTGTATGGCGCGTCGCCCTCGACGTGGTGGGCATAGGCCTGCACCTGCTCGGCCATCAGCCCCCGCCAGCGGACCCGGTCGCCGCTGCGCGGGCTCTTGACCGGCCGGTCCAGCCGGGCCTCGTAGCCGCGGATCACGGCCCGGGTGCCGTCGCGGTCGATGCGGCAGGTGTGCGGATCGGGCCGTTCGAACATGTCCGGCGCCAGCATCCGGTTGTTGAACAGGTAGACCGCCAGTCCGTCGGCCAGCGGCGCCCGGAATTCCTCGATCAGGTCCGAGATGCAAGCCGGTGACCCGTCCCGCGCCGCGTGCAGGGCGCCGAATCCCGGATGCAGGCCATGGCGCGCCGCCAGCACGGCAAGGTCGCGGTAGAGCAGTGACGACAGGAACGAGATCACCAGGTTGACCGGGTCCGGCGGCGGTCGGCGCCGCCGTCGGTCCAGGGCCCAGCCATGGTTCAACATGCGCCCCAGCGCCGGCCAGTAGAGTGCCGCGGCGGCGCCCTCCAGGCCCAGCAGGGCCGGCACGTCGTCGGCCAGCGGCAGTTTTCGGATCAGCCGGTTGAGCCGCGTCAGTCCGGCGGCCGCCTCCGGGTCCTTGCGCCGGCGGTTCAGCCGCCGCACCAGGGCCCGCTGGTTGCGCAGCCGGCCGTCGACGATGCGCCGCGCCAGGTCCCGCCGCAGGTCCGGATCCAGAGCGTGCCGGGCCTGCGCCAGGTGCCGGCCGGCGCGCGGCTCGTCCGGGCCGCGCACGGTGCCGATGGTGGCGCCCCGGCCGTCGACATAGACCACCTCGCGTCCGGTCGCCATGGCATGCCGCAGCGCCGCCTCGGTCGCGCCGGTGCCGGGGTAGAGCTCGATCCGCTGAACCGCGCGCCAGGGCAGCGCCAGCAGTTCCGGCAGCCGGCCGGGATCGCTCTCGGCATCGACCACGGACTCCCGGTCGCGAACGACGAAGGCGTCGTTGCGGCGGTCCAGCAGGCGGCCCTGTTCGGTCACGTAGAGCACGCGGAAGCGCGGCGCCGGCGCGGCCGACGGCGGTATTGCCGCCTCGACATCGTCCGCCGCGCGCCAGGGCGGCAGGGCCGGCCGCCGCAGCGCGTCGGTGGCGGCCGTCAGCGTGTCGTCCTCACCGTCGTCCGCCAGTTCGCGCAGCACCAGCGAGCGCACGAACAGATGCCCCAGGAACCGGAAGCCCTGCGCGAAGGGCACGATGCGGGTCTTCTCCGGATGCAGCCGCAGGCCATGCTCGGCCAGCAGGTCCGCCATGCGCCGCCGGGCCGCTTCCGCCCGGGCCTCGCTGCGGCAGAGCAGGACGAAATCGTCGGCGAAGCGCACCAGGCGCACGCCGCGCCGGGCGATCGCCTCGTCCACCGCGTCGAGATAGATGTTGGCCAGCAGCGGCGACAGCGGGCTGCCCTGGGGCAGGCCGCGGCCATGTTCGGAGAAGTTCTCCAGCCACAGGCCGATCAGGTCCAGCATCGGCCTGTCGGGCACCAGGGGCTCCAGCTTGGCCAGCAGCAGGTCGTGCGGCACGCTGTCGAAATAGCGCTCGATATCGCCGTCCACGACCCAGGTATAGCCCTCGCGCCGGTGCCGGGCGACGCGCCGGACCGCGTCCATCACCGAACGGCCGGCGCGGTAGGCGAAGCTGTCATCGGCCATCTCGGGATCCAGCCGTGGCGTCAGGACGGCGGCGGCGGCCGACTGCGCGACACGGTCACGCACGCAGGGAATGGCCAGCCAGCGCAGGCCGTCGCCGTCCTTCGGGATGCCGACGGCGCGTAGCGGTCCCGGTCGATACGTGCCGGCGGCCAGGGTCCGTTGCAGGCGGGTCAGGCGCGGCGCCAGTCCCTGCGCGAAGACCTCGATCGTCACCCCGTCGCCGCCGGGCCCGCCACTGTTGGCGCGCACCTTGTGCCAGCCGTCTTCCAGCGTGGCCAGGCGCGTCAGCTCGTCGAAAAGCCGTCCCATCGTGATGTTACCTTGTGGAAATTCGATAACATATTGAAACTGCGATATAATAGTAGGGAGTTTTTCGATGATAGCAGGTGTATCGCCATGGGGGTTCGAAAATGACCTCGATTCCGTGGAAGGAGGTGTGAATCGTCTTTGTTGACGCGGGCGATACAGAAGGTACCCTGGAAGGCATCACCGCTTTAGACGCGGATTGAGACTCCGAATCGACGGAACTGGTGCGGACGTTGACGCCCTGGAAGGCATCACCGCTTTAGACGCGGATTGAGACAAGTTCTGGCCCCTGACCAGCACGGCCACCGGACCTGGAAGGCATCACCGCTTTAGACGCGGATTGAGACCAAGCGTACTCGGGTACCCCCTTCGGGTCGACTTTCCCTGGAAGGCATCACCGCTTTAGACGCGGATTGAGACCCCTCGGTGGGCACGATCGTTTTTTGCCGTTCGAGACCTGGAAGGCATCACCGCTTTAGACGCGGATTGAGACCTCGAAGAAGCCGTGGCTGTGTTCCAGGATAGCGCCTGGAAGGCATCACCGCTTTAGACGCGGATTGAGACCCCGGTTTCAAGATCGTAGACGACGGCGAGGTCGGCCTGGAAGGCATCACCGCTTTAGACGCGGATTGAGACCCGCACTGCGCAAATCACAGCGGCCAACGGGCCTGCCTGGAAGGCATCACCGCTTTAGACGCGGATTGAGACACTCGGTCTGGATGCGAAACACGATCCAGCCGTCTGGAAGGCATCACCGCTTTAGACGCGGATTGAGGTCCGCTGAGGCTCTGGCACGGCAGCGTGACCCTGCCCGATGAGGCATTCCCGCGTCCAATGCGGATCGTAAACTTGGTTGCGACGTGGCGATTGCTTGACCGGAATGTGTTACGCCATGGCGGTCTGCGGCCTGGACCCGGCACGGGAAACATGCCGGGCCGTGGCTGGCTGCTACTGCAATAACGGTGGTATGTGGGGAAAATCCCGCAACCGTTCTTGACTTCGAAACGTACCATGCGTTTTGATGGTGGAACAACCTGTGCGGGCGTCGAACGCTCGCCGGCACTGGCGAAAGAACTCCGGTTTGGAGGCATGGCCACGGTGGTGTCGCCCCGGCGACGCCGTCCATTGGGGAGGCGGCATTGACCGAGACGCAGACGTCCGGTGCCTTTCTACTGCGCATCGCCGGCGTCAACTTCGACAGCACCATGGCCGATACCCAGGATCTGCAGACGATCCGCGGCGCCAGCCTGGCTTATCTCCTGGCCCCGGCGGAGACAGGCGAACACCTGCGGGCCGAGTTTCCGGACGCCGACATCAAGACGATCTATGTCGGCGCCTCCGAAGGCGCGTTCGAAGTCGCGGACGCGGATCCCGACCGCATCGTCGAGGTGGCGCGGGCGTTCCTCGCCGGCGGGGCCGGCGACCGGCGACCCTACGGCCACCTCACCTTCACCGTCGCCGCGACGCCGATGACGCGCGAGACTTATCGCGCGGCCACCGACCGTTGCCTGCGTCAGGCGCGCGTCGCGCAGCTTCAGACACCGACCTGCGACCTGCCCTTCGACGCCCCCGCCACGGGCGCCTGCGCCGTCGACGGCATCCGGCCGGCGACGGTCGACGATCACGGGCCGGACGGCAGACCGCGCCGGCTGTCGGCCAGCGTCGCAGCGCGGCGGGCCTTCGGCCGGCAGAAGCGGGCGCTGTTCTACGCGCCGCGGCTGTCGCGGCCGCCGGCCGAGGTGCCGGACGTGGCGCAGAGCTTCGCCGACATCGTCGCCGATCCGCCGGACGGTGTGCCGGAGAACGTCGCCGGCAAGATGGCCATCCTCTACATGGACGGCAACCGGTTCGGCCGTATCCGCCAGGATTATGGCGGCAGGACCGCCGACATGATGTTCAGTCAGGAACTGCAGAAGATGCAGAACGCACTGCTGGCCGCCATCGTCGATCATTGCCGGGCGACGCCGGGGCTGACCGGTGTCAACCGGCAGGGCGAGATGTTCCTGCGCGTCGACACCCTGCTCTGGGGTGGCGACGAGATGCTGTTCGTCATGCCGGCCTGGGCCGTCTGGGACCTGGTTGGCGTGATTGCCGCGCAGACCCGCGACTGGGAGTTCGTCGTACCGCTGCATCATAGCGCGGGCCTGGTGATCTGCGACGAGAAAGCGCCGATCCGGGCCATGCGCGGCCTGGCCGAGACGCTGGCCGACGCGGCCAAGCGGCATCCGGAGGCGAGCCTGCTGCAATACGAGGTCCTGGAAGGCATCGACCTGCCGTTCGACGCGCTCGACCGCCACCGCGACCAAGTGTTCGCCGGTCAGCCGGCCGACGGTTTCAGCCTGGACATGCACCGTTGGGCGGACGTCACCACCGGCATCCGGCTGCTGAAGCGGCATTTCCCCCGCTCGCAGCTCTACCGCCACCTGCGCGGCGCCGTTCGTGACGGCCATCTGTCGGACCGGCCGGCCGCGGCGGCGCCGGAGTTCGCGACGCCCGGGGCCCGGCTGGACGCGCTGCGGGACCAGCTTGGGGCGTACGGCGCGGCCGCGCGGCCGCCTTGCGACCTGTCGGCGGCGCTGTTCGCCAGCGGGCTGGGCCGGGGCGGCGATGCGAGCCTGATGCCGCTCGTGCATCTGGCGGCGCTGTGGGACTATGTGCCCGAGCCGCCGCCCGCGCCGGAGCCGACGGCATGATCCGTCATCACCGCTGGACCGTCACGCTGTGTCTCGAAAGTCCGTTCATGTCGCAGGGTCTGGCGGTCAGCGCGCTGGGGGTCGATGCCTCGGCCGCCCGCGACGGTGGCCGGCGGCCCTACCTGCCGGGCAGCCTGATCGCCGGTAACCTGCGGGCGGCGCTGTGCGAACTGGCCAAGGCCGGCGCCACATTCGTCGACCGGGCCGATATCGACCGCTGGTTCGGCTGCGAGAGCCGGACCGTCGACGGCGTTCGGGACGAGCCGGAGCGGGGCCGCGTGTCGGTGCGTGACCTGCCGGCGCGCGAGGCACCGGTGGACGGCGGCGCCACGACCCGGGTCCGCATCGACCCGGACACCGGCAGCGTGGCCCGGGGCGCGATGCAGATCATCGAGCTGCCGGCGCCGGTCGGCCGGGTCGTGGCCTTCGAGGGCGTCGTCGGCCTGCTGGCCGACGACGACGAGGCCGGCCGTTTCGATACCGCCCTGCGGGCCGGGCTGAACCAGATCGACGCCGTCGGCGCCTTCAAGTCGGCCGGCTTCGGCCGCGTCGTCTGCCGCGACGTCGCGCCGCGCGAGCCACCGGCGGCCTACGACCTGCCGTCCGGCGACACGGCCATGCGCGATCTGCTGCAACGGCATCGGGCCGGAGAATGCGGCCTGACCCTGTCGCTTACCTTCGACCGGCCGCTGCTGGTCGACGCGCGGCGGGTCGCCGGCAACGTGTTCCGCGGCGCGGCCGTGGTTCCCGGCGCCGTCATCAAGGGCGCGCTGGCCCGACGGCTGGACCTGGCCGGCGTCAAGGCCGACCATGACGACGCCTTGAGCGCGGTCGTGATCGGCCATGCCGTGCCCATGGCCGAGGGGGCGCCGCCGCCGCGTCCGGTCCCGCTGTCGCTGGCTGTCATCGGCGAGGGCGACGCGGCCCACCTGCGCGACATGATCCTGGACGCCGTCGGCGGCGTGTCCACCGGGACCGGCGGCGCGCCGAACGGAGGGGCGTCCGGCGACGCCCTGCCCGCCTTCTCGCCGGACTGGAAAGACCCGGTTCGCCGGGCCGTCGAGCGGCTGTTCGGCTGGCCCGAGATCGCCCATGACCTGCGGGTCCGGACGGCCATCGATCCGCTGACCGGCACCGCGGCCGAGGACGAGGCCGGCGGCCTGCTGTTCTCGCATGCCGCGGTCAGGACCGGCGGACTGGTCTGGCGCGGACGGGTGCATGTGCCCGACGACGTCGCCGAGGCGGAGGCCGTCGCGTTGCTGGCGGCGCTGAACGACGACCTGGTCGGCATCGGCAAGACCGATGCCGTGGCCACAGGCCGGCTGGAGGCCGGGCCGCCGGCGGTCCTCGAGTCCGGCAGCGACGATTGGATCGTCACGCTGGCGAGCGATGCCGTGCTGAACGATTCCGCGGCGCTGGCCGCCGGCCGCGGGCTGCGGGACGACTATGCCGGCTATTGGCGTGAGGCCACGGGACTGGAGATGATCGAATTCTTCGCCGCCCAGCGGCTCGCCGGCGGCTACCTGGCCTATCGCCATCAGCCGGACGGCAGCCCCTACATGCCCTATCTGCTGACGGCGGCGGGCGCCACGTTCCTGCTGCGGGGCACGCGGACCGACCGCCTGGCCGCGGCGCTGGCGGCGGGTCTGCCGCTGCCGGCGGCCCATGGCGGCGCGGACTACCTGTCCTTTCCCTTTCTGCCGGCGAACGGCTATGGCGCGATGACCGTCGTCCCGGCCGCCGACGCGCCGCGGACACGGCGCCTGGACGGAGATACGGCATGACCATCGACCGGATGGCCGTGGAGGCCGACCTCGACCTGCTAACGCCGCTGCATGTCGGCACCGGCGATTACCGGACCGACCCCGATATCCATGAGATCGGCGACGACGCGCCGGCCGGGCAGCACGGTGGCGCCCGCGTGCAGACGGTGTTGCGCGATGTCGATGGCATGCCCTATCTGCCCGGATCGACCCTGAAAGGCGTTCTGCGCGGCGCGGCCGAAGCCGTGCTCGCGCCGGCGGCCAGGCGCCTGCTGTTCGGCGCGCCGCGGGCGAAGCAGCCCGGCGTGCCCGGCGATCCGGGCCAGATCGGCCATCTGTTCGTCTTTCCCGCGCGCCTGGTCGCGGATGACCGGGCACACGCCGCCGGACTGCCCTATGCCGCCGACGACGGCGCCAACGTCTATGTGCAGGCCCGCACGCGCATCGATCGTGACCTCGGCACGGCCGAACGGCGCAAGCTGTTCCATCATGAACTGGTCGCGCCCGGCGTCCGCTTCCGTTTCCGCGCGGTGTTGCAGTGCGCGGACGACGCGGCGCGGCAGGCGGTCGAGACGCTGCTGGCCCTGCTGGCGGCGCCCGACGGCGTGCCGGTCGGCGCCGGCGAGGCCGAGGGCCAGGGGCGGCTGCGGCTCGATCCCGGCAGTCTGGTCAGAACCCGGCGCACCGTGGACCTCGGCAGCGGCCGGCTGGTCGAGACGGCGCTTGACGGCGACCTGCCGGCGCCGCCGCCGGTCCCCGATGCGCCGGTCCATGACCTGCGGCTCCGGCTGGTCTGCGATGGCCTGTTCGTCAGCGGGGATTCGTCCTGGCGGCCACGGCGCGAGATCGATGACGGACCGCGCGATCCGGATATGGTGCCGCTGACGGCCGCCGGCGGCGCGCCGGCCTTGCTGCCGAGCTCCGTGCTCGGCGTGTTGCGGGCCAGGGCGGCCTGGCTCGACGCGACCGGCGGCGCGGCCGATCCGGATGACCGCGACCGGGTGGTGCGCGACCGGGACGAGGTCGCCGGGCTGAGCCCGACCGAGCGGCTGTTCGGCGTCGCCGGCTGGCGCGGGCTGGTGCGGGTCGCGGCGCTCGAGCCCGAGGCGGGGGCGGAAACGATCGACGTCACCAACGTCGCCATCGACCGCTTTACCGGCGGCGCCCTGCACGGCGCCCTGTTCACCACCCGGGCCTTCGTGCGGCCGCGCTTCGGTTTGCGGCTGCAGCTCACGACACGCGGCGACTATCCGGCGGCGACGGATCGGGCGCTGTTCGAGCTGCTGCTGGCCGACCTGGACCGCAACGGCCTGATGCTGGGCCATGGCACCGGCAAGGGCTATGGCTGGTTCCGCGTCCAGGGCCTGCTCGACGGCCCGGCCGCCGGGTCGCGGCCGTCGTCGCCGGCGGTTTCCGTCAAGCGGGACGGGCCCGAGGTGGACCTGCCTCCGCCGGAGGAATGGGAGGAGATTCTCGACCGCTGGGACGAAACCGGTACGGCCTTTCGCGAGAGCCACAATGTCGATCTGCTGGCGCCCTACCATTTCGTGCGCTTCAACGCGCGGATCGCGACCCCACCCGTGCCGTCACGGGAGGTCAGTCACGCCCGCCCCCTGGCGACCGGCGTCAGCGGCGCCATCGAGATGGAATGGCGGGTCGAGACGCCGATGATGATCGGCCATCACTGGGACCATGGCGTACCCGCGCAACCTTTCACGCTCGGCCGCGACGGGCCGCCGGCGATACCCGGCGCGACGCTGCGTGGCATGGTCCGGTCGGTGTTCGAGATCGCCACCTTCTCGCGCTCGCAGCAGGTGGACCTGGGACTGCGGTTCTCCTATCGCGATTTCAACAGCAGCCAATATGAAGATGTGTTGACGTCCAGCAAGTTGAACGCGGGCTGGCTGACGAAGTCGGACGGCCAATGGTATCTTGAGGAAACGGAATGTACCCTTGTGAAGATCGACGACCTGTTGGCCTTTGCCGGCGCCAGGGATATCCGGCGCCGGGACTGGATCATGTGGGACGTCGCGGCGAAACAGCAGTTCCTGGCAGGTTTGCCGACCGGGGCGGAGGTCACCTATCGGGCCGTCCCTGACGCACATGGCGTGGACGTGGCGGTGCTGGGTGGTTCGGGCGGGGATCCGGGGGTCGTCGTCGTCGCCGGCGCAGCCACGTCGCCAGGGGCGAACAAGAGCCGCGAGGCGGTGTTTCGGCGCGACGGCGGCGATGAAACCCGGCTGCCGGAGGCGATCGTCCGCAGTTTCGAGATCGGCCACAGCACGCGTGAACGCGACCATTGGGTGCCCAATCCCAGCCTGCGCTACTGGCGGGACAGGCTCGAGGCCGACCCATCGACCCGCATTCCGGTCTATTTCATCGGCAAACTCAAGGATGTGGCAGAACGCGCAAACCAGGATACCTGGTCGTATGCGGACCCGACGTTCCATATGAGCCTCGCCCGGGCCATGAAGCTGCAATTCCGTCGCGGCATCGGCGACCTGTTCCCGGACACGCACCGGCCGGGTGGCGATCTCGATTTCGCCGACGCCGTCTTCGGCCATGTCACCAAACCCGAAACCGGGGACGGCGAGACGGCGGCGCTGCGCGGGCGGGTCTTTTTCGGCGACGCCGTGCTACTTGGCGCGGACGGACAGGCACCGAAATCCGGCGAAACCTATGTCGGCACCACGGTCGAGGTGGTGGCGATGAGTCCGCGCCCGTCCTTCTGGCCCTACTATCTGTGGCTCCACGAGAATGCCCGTGGCGATGACGCGCCCGATTTCGACCATCCGAACCGTGGCCGGCTGTCGCTGGCGGGCCGCAAGCGCTATCCGGTGCGTGACCGGGTCACGCCACCGCGCCGGCCCGATCCGGACCAAGCGGCCGTCACCACGCGGATGAACCTGATCGAACCCGCCGACCCGGACAGCGTGCTGGTTTTTCGTGGCGCGATCCGCTTCCACAACCTGGACCCCGTCGAGCTCGGCGCACTGTTGTGGGCCGTCACGCTTGGCGGCCGCGAGCGGAGCCATCGCCACATTCTCGGTCGTGGCAAGCCGTTCGGCTACGGCCAGACCGCGCCCCGGGTCCTGGCGCTGCGCGCCGATCCCGGTCCGGCGGGCACCGACGGGACGGTGCTCGACAAGGACACCCTGATCGAGGGGTTCGAGGCCTACATGTCCGACAAGGCGGCGTCTGGTGTATCGAACTGGGCCGGCTCGACACAGATCCGGTCCCTGCTGGCCCTGGCCAATCCCCATGCCGGCGAGGCGGTCGCCGACGAGCTAACCTATCCTGATGGGCCGGCGGCCTATCAAAGGATCAAGGCGGCCGCCCACAATCCGAATGCGGATCCGCCGGTGCACCTGCGCCAGTACTGGCGCTAGGTGGTTGCCTTCAGGTCAGGTCTCACGCCTACATTGGTCGTGTCGGCGAACGGTTGCCAGGTCCATGGATGCCGGCCTCCGCCGGCATGACGAGAACGGGAACGTTTCGAACAGGCGAGGTGCGCCACGGAGGTTCGGCCGGAGCCGGCCAGCCGGCGCTTCTCCGTCCAGCATGTTCTTCGGGATTGGTGGTGGCCGTCCTTGCCCGACCCGCGCCCCACCCCTGTCGAAAAGGAGCAAGCCTTGGTGACGATCAGGCAGAAGCCCAAGACCTACGGACCGGTTCGCATCCGCCTCGACGAGACAGGCACGCTTCGCTACGGCGCGGTGGACGCCGCGCCCGCCGGTTCGCCGGTCGAGATCCTGCTCGCCGCGCTCGGCGCCTGCATCGCGCGCTCGATCGAGATCGCCGCGGCGAGCGCCAAGCAGACCATCGGTCCGGTCGAGGTCACGGTCGCGGGCCGCAAGGCCGCCGACCTGCCGAGCCGGGTCGAGGATTACGAGATCCGCGTCGACGGCGGTTTCGCCGACGACCCGGCGGTCGCCCGGGACCTGCTGGCGAAGGCGAAAGCGGCCTGCACGGTCAGCAACTCGCTGAACGGCACCTTCGACATCGGCCTGACCGACACGAAGACCGACGTCCGAGGTTTTCGTTGAGGATGGCAAGGTCACGAAAATGGGCCGACAGGTCCATTTTCTCATGATCTCAGACGAGTCAGGGCGTCGTCGTGGATGCCGGCGCCCGCGCCGCGATCAGCCATCCGAGCACGGTCGCGGCGCCGAGCCAGATGACGAAGGCCGCGGCCTGGCCGGTGGCCAGCAGCGCCACGCCCGGCGCGAAGACAAGGACAGCCACGGGCCAGGCAAAGCGCCGGCGCGTCGGCGGCAGCTTGAACGCCCGCCGCCGCTTCGGATCGGTCGCGGTGAGATAGGCGAGCGCCAGCAGCGTCACGGTGACGGCGGCGAGCGTGGCCAACGCGGTCGTCATTCGGCCGGGCCGGGCTGCGGCACCGGTCGCGCGCCGAGACGGCCGGTCGCCGCCCAGGCAAAGCCGGCACCGGCAACGGCGAGGCACAGATCGAAAGCGATGACCGGCAGATTGCCGTCCGCCGCGAGTTGCCCCCAGCCGGTGCCGCCCACGGCCATGCGGAGCAATGGCAGGGCGACGAAGGCGACGCCGAGCGCCAGCCGGTAGGCGCGGGCGAGCGTGCGGCCGTCGCGCACGGCGAGGCCGGCGGCGATGGCGATGGCGGCCGCGATCAGAAAGCCGGCCGGTGTCCAGGACAGGGTCCGCTCCGCCGGCAGGCCGAGGAAGAAGCCGATCCCGCTGCCGGCCATCGCGATGGGCAGGCCATAGCCCACGACCGGAACCGCGCGGGCCAGGCGACGCCATGGCGGGTCCGCCGCGCGGCGGCGCAGCCAGAGCCGCAGACCGGTCAGGGTGACGTAGCAGGCGGCCAGCCCCAGCGCGAACCAGACGCCACGCGACAGCAGGCCGGCGAACGTGCCGAAGTGCAGCGGCGGTATCAGATCGAAGGCCGCGCTGCCGATGGACGGCCGGGTGCCGAGCGCCGGCTTCGGTCCGAGATAGGCGCCGGTCGCGCCCTCGAAGACCTGCTGCGCGGCGGTGAGGTCGCCTTCGGCCGGGAGATGAAAGATCGTCACGGTGGCATCGGCCCGGCCCCAATGGTGCACCGAGAAGCCGGTGGGCATCGTGCCGGCGGCCTCGGCCGAGGTGGCGAGCATGGCGTCGAGATCGGCCAGGGGCATCGGCGTCGGGTCCCCGGCCTCGCGCGCGCCGACCAGCCGGTCGAAAAAAGCCATCTGGTCGCCGCCGAACGCCACCTTGCCCATGGTCGGCAGCCCGAGCGCGAGGGCGAAGCTGAGGAAGGCGCCGGTGAAGGCAAGCACGACGGCGAACGGCAGTGCCCAGCTTCCCGCCAGGTTGTGCCTGTCGCGCGCGGTCAGCAGACGGCTGGAGCGGCGCGGCGAGAGGAACAGGTCCGTGATCAGATGGCGGTGGATCAGGATGCCGGAGATCGCCGAAGCCAGCATCAGCAGGCCGAGCACCCCGGTCGCGTAAAGGCCCCAGGGATCGGGCAGGTGCAGATTGACATGCAGGTCGACCAGGAATTCGTCGAGCGCGCCCCAGGGGTCGGCGCCGAAGACCTCGGACTGGAAGCCCTGGCGCCGGGCCAGCACGTCATGGGTCAGCGGGTGCAGCTCGAACAGGACGCCCTTTTCGTCGGGATCGCCCGCGGCATTCGTCTGGTGGCTGTGCAGGAAGGCGACGATATGGCCGGCCGAATTGGCGAAGACGCCGATGTCCTCGTGGTAGTCCGCCGGCACCTGGGCGGCCAGTGTCCGCAACGTGCCGTCGAACGGCTGCGCGAACGGTGTCTGGGATTTCTTGCCGCTGGCCGACCAGGTGCCGATCTCGAAGGCGAAGACGGCCACCGCGCCGGTCAGCAGTACCACGTAAAGCAGCAGGCCCAGGACCGCGCCGGACCAGCCATGGATCGCCACCAGCCGCTTGATGCGGTCCTGCGACAGGGTGATCATGACGTATCGTTCTCCATTGGCATCTCCCTCACGGTCCGCCCCAGACGGCCCAGCCGGCGGCGGCGCCGTTCACGAGCAGCAGCCCTGAAAGGATAACGCCCGCGCGGCCCAGGTTCTCCGCCAGGCAGGCATAGAAGAAGGCCGCCGCCCAGATCGCCGGGAACAGGATCAGCGGAAGGATCAGATGGTCGATCCCAGCCGCGCCTTCGGGAAACCACAGCGGCATCGCGGCCATGACCACGAAGGCTACCGCCATGGCGACCGGGCCGGCCAGGACCCAGCGCAGGACGACGGTTCGGTTTGTCATTTCCGCTGACCCCGCTTCAGGTTATCGGCCTGCCGACGGTCAGAAGGCGAGCTTCGCCGTGACGCCGAACGTTCGCGGCGCAAGCACGTTGCCGCCGTCGCCATCGGCGCGCGTGACATACTGCAGGTCGTCGAAGGCATTGCGCACATAGCCGCGGACCAGGATCCCGTCGTGCCGGTAGCTGACACCGAGGTCGAGGTTCCAATAGTCGCCGGCCTCGGTCCCGTCGTTCTCGTTGAAGTCGCTGAAATACGCGGCGACATAGACGGTCTGGGCATCGACGGTCAGTCCGGGCAGCGCCTCCCAGGCGAGGCCGGCGCTGAACGTCAGGTCCGGATCGTCGCCAAAGCCGTTGCCGTCGAAGACCTCTCCGGGGGCATCCAGCTCGGTCTGCAGAAGTCCCAGGCCAAACCGGGTTTGCAGCACCTCGGTCAGGCGCGCCTCGATCTCGATCTCGGCGCCGAAGGTTTCGCCATCGATGTTGCGGATCGAATAGTCCGTCGGCCCTCCCGGCCCGAACACGTAGGTATGATAGCCGTCATACCGGTTGTAGAAGGCCGTGGCCGCCACGACGATGCCGGCGTCATTGAAGCCGCCGCGGTAGCCGGTTTCGATCGTATCGACGAATTCGGGATCGAAAACGAAGGGGACGCCCGTGACGAAGTTCACGCCGGCGCCACCGGAATTGAAGCCGCGCCGGTAGGTGGCGAAGACGTTCTGGTCCGCCGACAGCGCATAGGACAGGCCGGCTTTCGGCAGGAAAACGGTATCGGACTCGCTGAAATCGACCACCGCGTTGTTGCCGAACGCGTTCAGCGTCGTGTTGAACGTGTTGCTTTCGTATTGCACCCGCCCGCCGGCGATCAGCTCGAACCGGTTGCCCAGATCGAACGTCATGTCGGCGAACGCCGCCGCCGTCTCCCGTTCGCCCGACGTATCGAAGTCGAAGCCGAGTCCATACGCCGCGGTCTTGTCCTGCCGTTGCAGGGTGACGCCGACGATGCCGCCGGCAAATCCGCCCAGGTCCGTGAAGGCATAGGCGAGGTCCTGGACCAATCGCTCGTCGACGATGCTGTCGAAACCGACGAAGGTTTCGGTCGAAACCGCGTTGCCGGAATAGTCGTCCCGGAAATAGCTGGTCGTGGCGGTCAGCTCGCCCGGTCCGAGGAGATAGGAAAGATCGAGCTTGCCGCCGAACGCCTTGGTATCGAAAACGCGCTGGGCGAACCGATTGATCCTTTCGGCCGGCTCGCCGCCGAAGGACGTGGCGGTCACGAACGAGTCGAATGCCGGATTGCGGCCTTGCTGGTATTCGAGTTGCAGGAGGCCGGCAAGATCTGAAACCGCGGCGGGCTCGAGGAGAAACTTGGCCCGGCCGGCGATACGGTCGAACTGGCTGAGACTGTCGTTCGGCTCGCTGTCGCCGGCGGCGATGAAGTCGATCGGTATGTCGCCATCTTCGTATTCCAGCACGAACCGCGACGCCAACCGATCCTCGATCAGGACGTCGTTGTACATCAGGCCGCTGCGGTGGCTCAGCTCGCCGATCTCGTCATATCGCAGCGTGCCCTGAATCTCGGCCTGGCGGTCGAAGACGGGGTTTTTCGTATTGACGACGAAGGCGCCGGAGATGGCGTTCGCGCCGCGAACCGTGGTTTGCGGCCCGCGGAGCACCTCGACCTGCTCGGCGTCGAACAGGGTGTTGAAACCGTTGTTGGGATAGGAAATCGGTCGGGACACGCCGTCCACGACCAGCGACGCCCTTGGCGTCGTGCCGTTCAAATCGTTCCCGGCGATGCCAAGCGGCCCGTCGGAATTGGCGCCCCGGATCGGCGGCAGAAAATCCGGCGGCACGGGCACGACGTTCGGCGCCGATCGTATGGCGTCATAGACCGTGCTCGCGTCGGCGCGCGCGATCGCCGCGCCGTCCAGCACCGTCACGCTTGCCTCGGTCTCGATGAGCGAGGTCTCGACCCGTTCGCCGGTAACGATCAGCGGCGCCAGCCGCACCGGCCCGCTGCTCCGGTCAGCCACGGCCCGTTCCAGCGTCACGGTCGTGGCGTCGACATGGCGCCAGGTCAGGTCCGTGCCGCCAAGGAGCCGCCGCAGCGCCGCCGCCGCCGTGAAACGGCCGACCACGGCGGGCGCGTCCTTGCCGGCCGTGATGGCGGCGTCGGCCGTGACCTGCAGGCCCGCCTGCCGACCGAAGGCGAGCAACGCGGTGGGCAGCGGCTGGCCGGGAATGTCGAAACGGATCGTCGGCCCGGCCTGGGGCCGTGATGACTGCGCGAGGGTCGGCGTTCGCGCGGTGTCGTCGGACCTCGCCGGCATATCCCGCGCCGTTTCGTTCGCGGCGGCCGGCAGGACGATCAGCGCCAGTCCGACTCCCAACGCCGCCGTCCGCATCCGCGACGCCGCAGCCTCGCGCGGTGCCGAACACGCCTGTTTCCTCTGTCCCATACACGACCATCCCGCAGCATAGCATGCGAATGCCTTTCATTCGCATTTCTTTGTCCATGACGAGGAGGTCGGAGGTTTTTTTCAGGGGAATGCCGAAATACACCGCGCCGCCGCGTGCCCTACCGCAGGACGCGCAGAAACGGCGTGATTTCGTGGACCCGGCCGCCGGCCGGATGCACCAGCGCCTGCAAGGCGCTGTCGGGATCGTGCAGGTCGTAGATGCCGTTCACACGGCGCGCGGCCAGGCGATCGTCGGCGATCACGATCCACCCCGACCGGTAGCGCCGCAGCGTCGCCACGACCTCGGCGACGCTGGCATCGACCACCAGCAGCCTGCCGTGGCGCCAGGCCGCCATGTCGCCGGGTGGCCGCCGGTCCAGGACGGCGGTCGCCGTGTCGTTGGCGACGTGAAGCGTGCGGCCGCCGTCCAGGCGGACGTCGATCGGCGGAGTCGTTGCCGCCGAGCGCGCGCCGACGCGACCGCTGGCGACCTCGACCGAGACCGCATGGTCCGAGACCCGGACGCCGAAGGCGGTGCCCAGCGCCCTCGCCGCCAACCCATTGGCCTCGACGACGAACGGACGCCGGGCATCGGGTGTCACCTCGAAGAACGCCTCGCCCGCCAGCAGGACCACGGCGCGGCGTTCGGCGGTGAAGCGCAGGTCGACGGCGCTCTCCGGCGCCAGGTGCACGATGCTGCCGTCGGCCAGCGTGAGCGCGCGGATCTCGGCGGCGGTGACGTGATCGGCCCGCAGATGCAGCAGCAGCGACGGCCCGAAGGCCAGCAGCAGGCACGCCGCCGCGGCGATCACCGCCATGCGCAGGCCGATCCGGTGTCGCCGCCAGGTCCCGACGCCGCGCGGCGTGTCCGGCGGGCGCCCGGCGGCGACGCCAGCCGGCCCGGGCGCCGGTGGATGTTCTGCCTCCCAGGCCGCGGCCGTCGCCGGCGGCACGTCGCCCATGACCTGCCAGGTCCGCCGGGCCTGGTTCCAGGCGCGGCGATGATCCGGACCGGCGGACAGCCAGGTTTCCATGCCGGTGCGCAGGGCCGGATCGTCGGGCGCTTCGCGCAGGCGCATGAGCCAGTCCATCGCCTCGTCGAGGCGCGGGTCGGGTGATCGCTGTTCGCTCATCGCAGGGCCCCGTGGGTGCCGGGCACCGGCCACGCCCGCATCCGCGCGCGCCGCCGCCGCGTTGTCCCATCCCTGACTATGACGGCCTGCCCCGGAATTTCTTTCATCGCCCGCCCGGCCCCCACGTCAATCTTCGGACCGCGGGCCGAGCCGGACGGCGATCCTGAGCAGCGCGTCCCGCACCAGCCGGTGAGCGGTGGGCACGGAGACCCCGAGCCGCTCGGCGATCTCGCTGAGCGTGTAGCCGCCGAAGCGATGCATCTCGACGGCAATGCGTGCCTTCGGGCTCAGCTCGGCCAGCGCCTCGGTCGCGCGGGCCAGGTCCTGGCGGTGCAGCAGCTCCTGCTCCGGCGTGCGCGGCATGTCCGGCAGCATCCACCAGGCCGGTTCGTCCGCCTGCCGGCGCTGTTCGACCGCGCGCTGGCGGATCCAGTCGATCGCGAGATTGCGGATGATCCGATAGAGGTAGGCGACCGGACGCTCGACCGGTGTCCCGGGCCGGCGCCGGGCGGCGGCAAAGCGAATGAACGCTTCCTGCACCAGGTCTTCCGCCTGCGCGCGGCTGCCGACGAGGCCGGTCGCATAGTCGACGAGCGCCCCTCGGTGCGTCATGAAAAGGCCGCGGGTGGTACTGGTACTGTCCTGACCCTGCGTCACGCATCCCCTTCGACCGGCGCCGGCGCGATCACCGGACATCGAGTGGTAAGCGTCGCACGAGCGGACGGATCTAATTGCGAACCGTTCGCATTTAGTAATAGTCGGCGGCGTGCCTTCATGCAAGCCGGCCATGGCTATACATAGGGCCAGGCTGATGCCGTCGCTGCGATCAGGGCGGAACCGGCAGGCACGGTTGCAGACGTCGGCCGGCTTGATCCGCACATCATTCGATCGCTGTTCTCTCCCCACGCGCCGTCGCGGGATGCGTGCGCGTCTTCGCCTGTCGGTGCCGCCACGCCTTGCGCTTGTTCCGCCAGATAACGAGACCGGTCGCGATAAACACGACGGGACTCAGGCCGGCGAGCAACATCGCGATCTTGCCGGGCACGCCGAGGATGTCGCCGGAATGCGTCGGCACCAGCCACTCCCACCTGATCTGGTAGCCGAGCGTGCTGCGGTATGTCGAGGCATGGCTGTGGAGCGCGCCGTTGTCGGCATAGAACCGCGCGTAGCTTCGCCCGCGAGGATGGCCGTTGGAGAAGCTGCGGACCGAGAAATGATAGAAGGGCCGGTCTTCGGAAGGTATCGCCACCCATGCAAGCTGCCCGTTTGGCAGGAGTTCCCGAACCCGAACTTTCAAGCCGTCGATATCGGCCCGCCAGCGCGCGTTCACGGTCCGCTGCTCCGGCACCCTGCGTTCGGGAATGTCGAGAAACGCCTCCAACACGGGAAAGGTATATTGCGGCCAGATAATGACGATGCCGGTGAAGGTGGCGATCGCCAATGGAAGCAGCAGATAGATACCCGTTACCCGATGCAGATCCATGTTAAGGCGGTGACCGCGCGCGCCCCGCTTGATGGCGAAAGCCTGCCGCACCTTCGTGCGTCGCGGCCACCAGAGCACCAGTCCGGTAAGGCACGAGACGAGCAAGAGCACCGCGCTTACGCCAAGGATGGTCTTCCCCACCTCACCCATAAGCAGATCTATGTGAAACTGCCAGATCAGCCGTACCGGATTGGCGCCGGAACGTAAGCCGATTGATTTCCCGGCATACTGGTCAAACGCGACCTCGTACCGAGGTGTTAGCCATGCTTCATCGGCTGGATCGTGAAGCCAGATCAGATACGGCCCGTTGGGGGCGTGACGGAAGATGATCCGCTGAGGCGTAAGGTCCGGATATGCCTGCCGCACCTCCACGAGCACACGGGACAGGGGCATCGCCGGGCGCCGAGCGGAATTGCCCTCATCGCCGCCGAGCTCGAAGAACTCCGGGTGCAGCAGCCGGTCCAGTTCCTCTTCGAAAACGATGATGCTGCCGCTCACGCAGACAAGTACGAACCAGGCGCCAAGCAGGAGGCCAAGGTAGAGATGGATTTTTCCTATGACAGCTTTCACGGTCACGGCGCACGAGCCGGGCGGCCGGAACTCGGTGTCAGAACCTCACCGAAATCCTGCCCAGGACCGTACGCGGCTGACCACGTTGGGCACCGAGCGAGAAGCCCCCGATGAAATACTCTTTGTCCAGGAGATTGATGACGTTCAGTTGCGCGGTGAGGTCCTTGCCGCCGAGTTCGAAGTCGTACCAGGCGCCAAGATCGACGGTAACGTGCCCGGGAAGCTTCACGTCGTTGTCGGTGCCGACGAAATTGCTTGTCTCGCCGAACACGCCGCCACCGATGGTCAAGGTTTCCTTCGCCTTTCGGTAGAGGTCGTAGGTAAGCCAGAGACTGCCCTTGAGCTCGGGCACGTTCGGGTTGCGGTTTCCCAACTCGCCGGCCACGTTGGTCTCCGTGATTTCGTTGTCGATGTACGCGGCCGCGGCATAGAGGTTGAAACGGTCGAAGAGCCGGCCCGAGATGTCCACCTCGATCCCGCGGCTACGCACTTCGCCGGTCTGGATATTGAAGTTGGGGTCGACCGGGTCCGGCGTGGCGACATTGGTCTGCGTGAGCTGGTAGACGGAAAGCGTGGCCGCCGCCTGACCGTTGAAGAACTCCTGCTTGATGCCGGCCTCATATTGCCCGCCCTCGGACGGCGCGAAGCCGGCGCCCTGGCGATCGGTTCCGGTCACGGGTTCGAAAGAAGTCGCGTAGCTGACATACGCGGAGGTATCCGGCGTCAGCTTGTAGAGCGCGCCGATCCGAGGTGTCGTCTTGTCGTCGACCTGATCGCCGGAGATATTGTCGATTCTCGTATAGCGCAGCGTCCCCACCAGCTTTAGCCGCCGGTCGAAGAGCCAAGCTTCATCCTGAATGTAGACGCCTGACTCCTCCAGTTCTGACTTTCTGACGCGGGTCGGCGCCGCGTCCGGGGCTGGTTCGGCGGTACCGGTGTTGCCGGGCCCGGTAATCGGGACCGGGAAGCCGGTAATGTTGAAGCTGCGGTTGTCGTCGTCAAAGCGCCGGAAGTCACCGCCAAAAAGCAAGGTGTGCTCCGTTGATCCAAGCGAAAACTCATGGATCAGGTTGCCCTCGGCGGCGTATTGATCATTCACTTGATCCCGGAACGTGTAGAGGCGATTTCGGACGCCGCCGGGCTGTTCCGGGCCAAGGAAAAAACGAAGTGTCGATTCGTCAAGTGTCCGGCGCTTCCATGACAGGTCCAGTTTCGCGCGCGTGCTCTCGGCGACGTCGTATTCAAAGCCGAGCTTCGCATACAGCTCCTCGGTCTCCTTGAACGCGAAATCCTCCTGGTAGTCCGCGTCGAGGTCGAACCGCGGATCTGGCTCGCCGTCGAGAAACGGCGTCACGAAGATCGGGCGCGTGTCGACCCGCGTCCATTCAACGTTCGCATCGATTTTCAGATCGTCGGTCGGCAGCAATGTCAACGACGGCGCCAGCAGGAATCGGTCGTCGTCACCGTTATCGACGAACGTGTCGGAATGCGCGTAGGAGCCGATGAAGCGGTAAAGGATCTTGTCGCTTCCCAGTGGGCCTGTCGCGTCGATTACCGGATTTACGAAGTCGAAACTGCCGACGCCCAACTCGGCTTGGTATTGGGGTTCGGGTAGGGGTTTCTTGGTGACGATGTTGATCATGCCGCCGGGCTCCAATGAGCCGTAGAGGAGTGACGCCGGTCCTTTGAGCACCTCGACCCGCTCGACGTTTCCGAGCACCTGCTGACCGGAGTCGGACAGACGCACACCGTCTTTGAAGATGTCCGCCACGTCGAAGCCGCGGATGATGAATCTGTTTTGACTGCCGACATTGAAGTCGTTCGCCGCATCGTAGGCACCCGCGACGTTGCGGAGGACCTGATCCACGGTGCGCGCAGCCTGATCCTTGATAACGTCCGCAGGGACAACCTGGACCGCGGCCGGCGTTTCGATGATCGGCGCGCCGGTTTTGGTCGTCGTCGCCGACAGCCGCGCCCGATATCCATCGACGGGACCCGTCGGAGTCTCGCTCGAACCTTCCACCGTGATCCGACCAAGCACCATCGCGCCGTCGTCGTTTTGCTGTCCGGGCCTCTCGATCGCGATGGTCGTCTCGTCGGCGATAACGTAGGTGAGGCCGCTGCCGGCGAGCAGTCGGCTCAGGGCTTCCCGGCTGGTCATCGTGCCGCGCACCGTGGGAGAAGAGATGTTGCGCGCGAGTATCCCATCGACGGTAATCTGAATGCCGGACTGCTGGCCGAAGGCGACGAGCGCGTCCGTCAGCGGCTGCGCTGGAATGTCGAAGCGTCGTTCCGACTGAAGTTGTGCCATCTTGGTTGTCGAAGCCGTCGGCTTCTGAGCCCAGGCGGGTGTTGCTGACGATGCGGACGCCAGAGCCGTCGCCACCGTCAAAGCACTTGCCAAAACCCTGCGCCGATTACGGCCGCGAACGCGCGCCTTCGCCCCCATCACCACTGTCCGTCTCCGTCTTGTGTTGTCATCCAGGCTGGGAAAGCGCGCAGTCGCCGAATTGCAAATGCGACGCACTCGCGCTTCTATAGACGGAACGCCGGAGGGGAAGGCTTTTCTCTAAAAAGTTTCCAGGACCGGAGAATCGATTGATCCTCCGCGTTCTTTCACGACGCCGAGACGAAGATCAGCCAGGGCGTGACACGGCGAACGACGGCGTTCTGCGCGCGCGCAATGCCGCGAAGCGCCGCGACGGGATCGGCCAGATTGTAGACGCCGGTCACCGGACGGGCGGCGAGCGCCGCATTCGTGACGATGATCCCGCCGGCATAGTAGCGGCGGAGTTCGTCGACCACCGCGTCGAACGGCTCGTCGCGCGCGATGAGCTGGTTGCGGCGCCAGGCGGCGATCTGGTCGACCGGACGGTCGCTTCGTTCCGCCCGCCCCGCCCAACTTACCCGGACCGATTGACCCGCGGTCAGTGCCTCGGACACGGGCGGCGCGGCGGTCGCGTGATCGACCCGCACCATGCCATGTTCGACGGCGACGCTGGCGCCATCGTCGCCCCGGCGGACATCAAAGCCGGTGCCAAGGACGGTCACGTCGACGGATCTGGTCGCGACCTTGAACGGATGGCCCGTGTCCGGCGCTATCTCGAAGAAGGCTTGGCCGGCGAGGAGACGAATGCCGCGCTCGCCGGGAGTATAGGCGACGGCGATGGCACTCTCCGGCGCCAGGGTGACGGTGCTATCGTCGGGAAGGCGTATGGTTCTGGTTTCCGCGGTGCCGGTCGCATAATCCGCCCGCAGATCGAGCAACAATTCCGGGCCGACGAGGATCGCCAGCAGACAGGCCGCGGCGGCGATGGCGCCGAACCGGATCGCCGTTCGACGACCGATGCGCCCAACGGTATGCCGGCCGCGGACGACCGTCGCCCGCGTATCGCCCGTGTTGTCGCGACGCGTTTCGCCACGCAACTCGTCGAGCAACGGCTTCCAGCGGTCCGAATGGACCGGCGTCGCCTTGTCCATCGCGCGCGATGCCTGTTGCATCGCTTCCCAGGCGGTTGCGTTGACGGGGCTCTCATGGCGCCAGGCCTCGAATTGGCGCCGGAGTTCCGCGTCGTCCGGGTCGTCCTTCAGCAGGATCAGCCAGTCCGTCGCCTGCTGCGACGCCCGCTTCCGAATGGGGTCCGTTTTCCCGGTCATTCCCTTCTCTCAGCCTCGACCGGAACAGGTCGGTATGTTCCTGATCCTCGAGCGTGGTTGGAGAAGCGCTCTATTGACGAAACGCATGCGGGACGGCCTTTTCTACAAGTTTCCCAGGTGTGGGCGCGGTCATGGCCATCCCAGCCGCTCCTTGCAGTGCTGGACGGCATCGGCGACCAGCCGGTGGGCGAGCGGAACAGAGATGTTCAGGACGGCCGCGATTTCCCTCAGCTTGGCGTCGCCGAAACGATGCATTTCGAAGGCGATGCGCGTGCGCTCCGGCAATTCCGCCAAGGCTTCCATGACGAGCCCATACGCGTCCT